>JBARUR010000121.1:0-184803 GCA_049645845.1 Desulforhopalus sp.
AAATATCCCTCTCCATATGAGGTGCCGGGATAGCTCAGTCGGTAGAGCAACGGACTGAAAATCCGTGTGTCCCTGGTTCGATTCCTGGTCCCGGCACCAGTAAATTCAAGGGCTTAATCAGTGTTATTAACTGATTAAGCCCTTTTTTTATTTGGGCGTGTTCCATTTCTCACTGCTGTTTCCTGCTTTCTTTTTGGATTAATTGACATTAAAGTGGAACAAAAATGGAACAAAAAAATCTCAAATAAGATGCTGGAGGTGGCTGTCATGGCGCGCATTCAGGCCCGTAAAGGGAAAAAGAGGACAACCTATACGGCAACGGTACGGATACAAGGTTTTGATCCAATAGCAAGAACCTTTGATACAAAGGGTGAGGCGAAGAACTGGGCGGCCGATGTCGAAAAAGAGATGCGAATGGGCCGATATCAAGATGTGCGTCCTTCTGGAAAAATCACTTTGTCTGAAGTCCTTGAAAGATATTTGGAGCAGGTATCAACAACGAAGCGACCAAACTCGGAGCGTCGCGATCATGACTCTGCCAAGGCAATCCTTTCTGGGATCGGTTCGGAGACTTTGTTGGCAAATATAAATCCAAATTGTCTGGCTACCTATAGAGACGCGCGTTTGAGAGTCGTTTCTCCCTCTACGATTCAAAAGGAATTTGCTTTACTCTCACATTTATTTAATATCGCTCGCCGTGAATGGGGATTGCCTTTGGAAAATCCGGTTCTGGAGGTAAGCAAACCCCGAATACGAAACAATCGTACTCGTTTTCTTTCCAAGGAAGAGGCGCAATTACTTTTAGATTGTGCCAAGACAAGCAAGAACAAAAAATTATTTCCATACCTTCTTGTCCTGATGCATACAGGAATGCGGCCAAGTGAAGCGGCTGGCCTGAAATGGAAGGACGTTGACCTGGAGAATAGACTTGTAAAGCTGCAGGTGACAAAGACCGATATGCGTTATGTTCCACTCACTGAAACAGCTGAGAGCGTACTTCGCTCAATACAACCAACTGAAGAAGAAAATAATGGATATGTGTTTTTGCCACAAAGTAGTCTTCGTTCAGCCAGCGTTATGAATGTTCCTTGTCTCTATTTTAAAAAATCATTTGGAACAGTAAGAATCAAAGCAGGCCTCGAAGATGTTCATCTCCATGACCTGAGACATACCGCAGCCAGCCACCTGTTGATGGCTGGTGTGGATCTCCGCACTTTGGCGGAGATACTGGGGCACAAGACCATGCAGATGGTGCAGCGCTATACCCATCTGCTTAATGACCACAAATTGAAAGCGGTAGATCGGATCAACTCCTTGGGATTAGAATAAAACGGTCGTTATCTGATAGATTCAGCAAGTTTTGCTCCTGCCTTGAACTTGACCACTTTCCTGGCAGGTATTTGTATGCTTTGACCGGTTTGTGGATTACGGCCCAGACGGGCGGCACGGTCGTTTACCGAAAAGGTGCCAAAACCAATCAGAGAAACTTTGTCACCAGCTGCAACAGCATCAGTGATGGTATTCAGTATGCTATTCAATACCTGTTCTGCTACCACCTTTGTCATATCGCAATCTTTTGCTACTTTTTCAATGAGGTCGGCTTTATTCATAATGCTCTCTTAAGTGTTTGGTTGAATGTTAGTAAAAACAGTATGTTGATTGAAATAACAAAGCACCTCTTGTCTTGCAAGGTTATTCTTGACGTTCCTCACCTTCAGTTTTCATAAATGCATCAATCTCGCGGGGAGTGTAGTAGCGAAAGCGGATTCTTTTGCTTAATCTCGCTGTATAGTCTGAGAAGGCCATAACAATTTCTCGCCCCTCAGCCATTAGCTCTTCCCCTTCTTCGTGGGAAATGCCATTCATTTCCCCGAGTCTGGCCTTGAAGTGCGCATACGCCATGTCAAATTGTCGAAGAATATCAAACATGGTTGAACCAAGTGGGGAGTTGACTTTCAGTACCCGGGAGCCTCGCTCCTTGGCCATATTGATTTTTTTCTCCTGGATGTCCTGCCAGGATGGTTTCGCGTCACTTTTTTCGACCATATATGCCTCCTGCGGTTAAGCTGAAATTGTCCTTTTGTTTTTTTTGACTTGATGTCTATGCCATAAATCCAGAAAGTACACCGACCCGTACGGGAATATTGCGGCCACCAACATGAGGCCGGCAGTTTCCGTTGCGACGGGTAGTAGATGGGGTTTGACTTCAAAGAATCCGGTATAGATGTTCTGGGCCCTGGCTCCAAACTGCTGGGCAAGCTTCCAGATATTTTCAGGTGTGCTTATCCGGTAGAGCACAAGGTAGACAACGTATAAGAGGAAAGCCTTGAGCAACAGGGACATAGCCCTTCCCATGAGCAGAGAATTAATTGCCTTCCTAGTGATGTTGCCGACATAATAACGGCTGATATAGCAACACATGCCTGTGTTCACCAGCAATACGAGGTAAGGAATGCTGCCGAAAATGAGGTGGCTGAACCAATCCAACTGTTTGAAGACAAACGGGAAAAGGTAAAAATGAAATACCGGAAAGAGCAACACCAGTACAAACCCTTCGTGGAATCCACTTTTTAATCCTATCTTGAAAAAATCGAGAGTCCGCTCCAGGGTAAGAAATTCAGCCGGTATGTTCTGCCCTTTGCTTTCGATGACGAAAAATTGCTGGACTTCGGAAATGGCATTCAAGAGATTCTTGGGCCTATAAATCCTGCCGCTATCGGTCGTAATAATCTGGGCATTGGTATCATTTTGCCCCTTATTCTCCCATTCCCTGCTCATCAGTTTTCGTTCTCGGAATTATCGTTGTCGAGATAGGGACTGACTTTAATAATATCCCGCAACAACTGTGGCTTGGCGTGTTCCATCTCGGCAATAGATCCGAACGGCTCAGCATGAAAAGGTGTGTAGTAGCCCTTGATTGGCTTACCGATTTTCCGGGTCACGTTAAAGTATCCTCCGAAGAAGGTGTCTTTTATAAGCCCCCGGTCAATAACATCGTGCTCGGCTCGGAGCTGATGAACGATAGTGAATAAGACACCTCGCATGGATGCGTCCTTGTGTGCCATGGTGGCGATATCCATACATCCTGCCTTTTCCGCCATTTTGCGTGCCACCTCTTCAAGTACCTTGGCCTGGAAATAGACATGGCCATCGGGCATGGAAAACGCCAAAAACCTGCGGCCAAACATTTTGTTTATATAGGGTTTCAGATTATCCAAGAACTGTGAAGCCTCGAACCATGAGGAAATGTCGACCAGTTGAGGTGCGGTCTTCGGCTTTTTGGGGTTGGTGTCAAGTCTTTCGTTATAGATGTCCGCTTGAGCTTGCCATGCTGCATCGTTTTTAGTGTTTTGATCAGCCGTGGTAACTGATGGTGGTGGCGCTTGTTCTTTGATATCCGCAAAATCTTTTTGTAGGGTGGTACTCTCAAGTTCCTTTTGTCTTGCTTTCTGGTCGGCTTTTTTCAGTGTTTTGCCGAGCAATCCTTTTGGCATCTTGTGGTGGAGTTTTATTGCCTGAAGAATCTCATCCTTTTTTGGAAGTTTTTCGAACTCGCTGATTCCGGTAAATGCGCGTCCGGCGGCCAGAGGGTGTTCTCCCACGGAATAGAGATACCCTCGCATGGATTCAAGTTTGCCCATATCGTGAGCCAGGGCTGCTATCATTGTGTCGGGGATAACATGCCAGGCCTTGTTTTCAGAGAGCAGTTGGACAACCTCTTCGGCTACGTTAAGAGAATGATCCAGCAGGCTTATTCTTGCCAGAAGCTGGTACGTGTTTTCATCCCATCCTCCTTCTACATCTCCACGAATGTCAACCACTGAAGGGCACTGACCTTGCTGATCGAGTAACGACAATAACCGAACGCAAACAGCCTTTTGCTGCGGAAACTTTTTAAACCAAACACTATTAAGATTGTTTTCCATGAATGCCGTTGCCCGGGGATTTCGAAGTTGGGTGGTTATGTTGTCCTCAGAGAGAGACTGCTCGTCTCGCCATAAAGGAGAAAGCTCAGAAATATGGACTTCTCCGGAACCATCCTCTGTCCAGAGTTTAGACAAATCACACAAATGAATAATTTCCTGAACAACGGTTTCCTTCTTTCTGCTAAAGGCTAAAACTGCAAAAATGGTAAAAACGAGCACAACAGCGAGCATCAGAAAGCCACCATTCCAGCCAATTGCCCTTAGCCAACCGATGATGAACTGAACTGCCTCCTTCATCTCTCTCGATTTGCTGTCGCCATCGTCGTTCCAGTAAGATCGGGAAATGTAACTTTGAGTTTGCTGTCATGAACTGTTGCCGTCTTTCCTTTATATGTGCCGGAATAAGTGTTCAGAAATATCTCCCGGGCGGCCATGTTCAGGACCTCGGTATGCTTGATACGGACCTCCTCGGTCTCACGTATCGATAGACCGCCGCCGACAGAAATAATCGGTGAAAACCGTTTTTCTTCTCCAAGGTGTCGGGAAACATAGCTGGCGGTGTTTGCATCCGGTACCCGCATAAACAGTTTGGTATTGCAGTTGTCCAGGATAGTATTGGCGCGGTCTTCCCCTACCTCGGCATAGAGCTGGCTGATCGATTGGCAATAGCCGTGGATATAAACACCTGCACCACCCGCTTTGGCAAAGAGATCCTCGATGCCGTTGTAAAGAACTGACTGGGCCTCATCGATATGGAGTACAAGGGGAGGGGTGACGCTTTTGCCGCTGGAGTAAACCCGGCCGACAAAGGCCTGGATCATGGAGATGATCACCTTGCCGGCGGTGTATGCCGCTCTTTTGGTCAGGAGCGAACCCAACTGCACCACAAGAATGATTCCTTTGCCCTGTTCCAACCGTTTAATGAAACGGTTTTCATCTGCTTTACCGATAATCTGACCCACATTACCGGATGTCAACTCGGTCAGGGCCACACGGAGTGAGCTTGCCACTTTGGAATAGTAGTCCGCCGGGGTCGAGAGAATTTTCTGCATATCTCTGGAGAGCTGTTCAGCTTCAGGGGTATTGATATAATCAAGCTGCTCTTTCAGTCGCTCCAGGTCCTGATGGCTGATATGATTTTTAATATCGTTCAGATTAAACGAAGGCGTTGCCCCATTCACTTCGGCGAGCATGATCAGTGCTTGTACGACTACCAAACTCACTTCGTAGGCAACTCCGAAAAAATATGGTTCCCGACCAACAGCAACACCAGCTGTGATATGAGCGACCAATTCTTCCGGCATGTAATATGAGGAAAGTGGGTCAAGGATTGCGCTGTATTGTGGGAATATCGGAGTAATCAACATCAAGTCGTGAAGACGACCGGTGGCATCGGCCAGTTGAGTGATTTTTGAAAAAAGTTCGATATCCCCCTTCGGGTCAATCGCCACCACTGAATAACCCTTGCTGATGTCCTGCTCGATGATATGTTCCATCAACCTTGTTTTTCCTACCCGTGTTGTACCGAAACACCAGAAATGACCTTTGCGGAAATGATCTGGAAAGCCCAATTCAAGAATAGTCTCTGGGCGATCAAGGTGAACTCCTGTCCCGATATGCGTCCATGGATCTTCTTTCTTCTTCGATTTCAGGAGTTTCATTGCTCTCGGATAAACCTGACCTGTAATGGCTCGCCAAGTTCCTCGGCCACAGCGACAATTGCTGCTTTTGGAATCCGTCTGGAGGTTACAACAAAACTCTTTTGTCCCACATATCGCTTTGTGCAGCGAATTGTAATGTTCTCCGCAGCACTACCAAGCTGCTCTCTCAAGAGGGCTTCGACGAGGCTTTTGGATACCCGGTCGACCATTACTTTGAGTCTCGGGATGCCACCCAGCACAACAGGGTCGACTCGGCGAACATGAAAGGCCCGTTTCATTCCAACCGAAAAGGATAGAGAACTCTGATCGTGGAGACCAACGCGATTGAGGGGACAGATAGCTGTGATCGTTTTTCCCGGGACGATTTCTATCTCAACGTGATAGTTCTTTTCGCGATCAACGATGGCGATTTCGCCCCAACGAATTTCTTTTTCATAATATTTATACTGCCTGGTTTGCTTGAGCACTGCAGCCAAGGACAAGCTGTTCTCCAAACGTCTGACAATCGATTTCGCACCTCGCATTTTTTTAAAATCGATACCCCGCTGTAGAATTACGCCACCGACCTTATTGTATGCCACGGCTTCAAGTTTGAGATCATGCCGGAAAATGGCCATCACCTCAACCCGGTACCATTGTGAGAGAATTGCAGAGAATACCTTCTCCATCTCAACCATGACTTCATTGATGGTAAGCCCATATTTCTCGGCAAATAGGATCATGATTTCACGCATCTATTTTCCATTCTTTTATATTTGGATGTGAGTCCGTGTTTGTTGTATCCTACAAACTCTTTTCCTGTGCATGGACCAAATCTCTATGAATTGATGACAGTGGACCACAATGAAAACACGAAGAAATGATCCCTGTTTTTGCGGCAGCGGCAAGAAATACAAAAAATGCTGTATGGGCAGGGCGGAAGGCAATCCGCTTCAGGATGTAAAGGATGACGTCCACGATCTGCTTGAAGGCAGGACCTTTGGCTCAATGGAAGAACTACAAGCTCTACTTGATCAGCATAACCAGCAAAAAAACAGCGCTTCTGTTGAAGAATTTCATGGACTCTCTCCAGATCAGATGCATCGTTTTCTCCATATTCCGTTTGAATCGCCAGAGTTGGTTACTTTCCCGCGGGTATTGCCAACTCAACCGCAGAGTAAAGCTGCCTTTCTTCTCAATATGCTTGTCGCGGAGATCGGGGAAGAGGGGATAAAGCTGACCGCCAAGGGCAATCTGGGACAGAAATTCTGTCAAAAGGCAAGTAAGGTCTACTTCGACTTTTTTCCGGAACCTTTAATGTCACGTCTTTCAGTGCATACAGAAACCAATTTCGAACCCCTGCACACCATCCGCCTTACAGCTCAACTTGCCGGGTTGACGCGAAAATATAACGGCCGCCTGGTTCTAACGAAAAAGTGTTTGAAATCGTTTGAACGTGGCGGGGTGATGGAACTATATCCACTCCTGATGCAAGCCTATATCCAGAAATTCAATTGGGCATACCGAGATGGATACGGTGAAGTATTTTTTATTCAACAGTCATTTCTCTTCACTCTGTATCTGCTTCACAAATACGGCAAGAGCTGGAGACCTGCCAGTTTTTACAGCGATAATTTTCTACGGGCATTTCCAATGATTCTGAGAGAAATTGAACCCAAACTGTATGAACTGCCGGAGGATACGCTTCGAAAAGTTTATTTCCTACGAGTTCTGCAGCGATTTGCCGGTTTCTTTGGCTTGGTGGATATTGAGCAGGTTTCTGAAGATCCAAGAAACCGAGAGTATCGTGTTCGTGCTACAGGTTTGCTCGATGAGGTGGTGGAATGGAATTTGTGAAATATGGAATGGCCTGGCAGGACCACTGGAATCGAATTGTTTGTTAACTATGAAGATGGCTTTTGACATTGAACGGGACGGAGGTAATGAAAATACAATAGTAGTTCTATCCCAGACCCAATTTCAGTTTCGCAGAGATTCAACCTGGCAATCTTAACCTCAAGAGCTCATGCTAATTCACAATTCAAAACGAACTTTTTTGAAATATCTCAAGATTGATATAGATATATTTATCGGGAGGTAGACAAGTTGTCATTAAAAGAAACTCTCCAACCAAGGGAGTGAAAAAGATTTTCATTAGTAGTATGGTAATGGGCAAGATTGAAATAAAATTTTTGAGAGTTTCTTTGGCATTCTTTTTAATTTTTCTCTGACCCGTTAACATTTGAGTCGGCGAAACGGGGTTAGTGACCAAAAGGCTTCGCTGTATGAAATTGGCCGGAGTTGCGGCTTTATTGTCACGTAATCAGGCGATTCAGCGTGTGCCAGCTGAGCGACCCGAAAATTGGGAGGTGCTTTCCGGGTTCCTTTTCGAAACGCGATTAAGTGAGTAAGTGCGCCAATTTTATGCTCACGAATCGCTTGATCTATGCAAAAGGAGGACAAATGGCGCGACCGCTTACTCACACCAAAAAGGACGGCTCATTGTACACCCGTTCGTCCGTGGTCGAGGCTCAAATCGATACGACCGTACAGCTGTCGCAATCTGACCTACAAGCTCGCCTCTTAATTATAGATCGTAACGATCCAGGCTATTTGGTTTCCGAATGCCTCGTCCACCTTGTTCGAAAGGGCCGGCGGTCCGACGACCAAAAGTTGATGTACGCCGTATTGCTGGTCTTGCTCGGGCGATGCGAAGCTAACCTCCTGAATAAGATCCCTGACGGTAGAGTGCCAGACGCTGCTAATATCCGAGAGAAAATCCTGGAGGACCTGACGGACCTTTTCGTGACAGACGGAACGGGCGATATTCCTGACGAACTCGACTTCTACGAATGCCGGTTCAACCTGGCGTTTAGGGCGCTTCGGATCGATGCGATCCGTCGAAACATTCGGCTGTGCAATCATAGCATCGTTGAGGTCGACCTGCAGCCGCCCGATGCAACAGGGGAGCCTGACTCCTATGAAGACACTTTTCGCCGAGGATCAGAAAATTTCGAGGTTCTGCAGATGCATGAATTGAGAGCGATCCGGCAGCCACTTATAAAAGCGATTGAAGATCTGCCGGACGATGAACGTAAAGCCGTTATTCTCGTCCATGTCCTTGGGTATGAGGTAGAGTCCGAGGACCCCGTGAAGGAATCGGCCGCGACACTTTGCAACTGTACGGGACGAACCATTCGATACCGCCTCACGCGGGCGGCCTCGAAGCTCTCCCGTTTTAAGGAGGAGCTATGAATCAGAACCCTGACATGAACCCACGCGAACTGCAGGAAGCTTTTTATGCTATATCTATAGCCCAGGACATGCCTGACGCGAAGCTACTAGACGATGTCATACGCCGGTATCCACAGTTTCGGAAGGAACTGACCGAATTCGCGATTGCGATTGCTGTTGACATGCTACGTGGTGATCACGAAATCGAAGCTACCGAGGATGCGATTGACCCAAATACTGTCAGCCCCGCTGTCAGCCGTGCGATGAGTCATTTCCAAAACCGACTTTACGCTGTGACAGCGGAAGCAACCAAAACGAAAGGCAGACATGCGAACATCACCGATGCAGCCAACCCATTTTTAAGTCTGCGGCGTGATGAATTTCGTGCTGTTGCTTCGCGGCTAAATGCTAATTCTGTTTTCATCTGCAAGCTACGGGACCGACAAATAGACCCTGCAACCATAACGACTGGTTTTCAGGCCCGAATGGCAGAAGAACTAAAGGTGCCGCCTGAGGTCTTGATGGCCCATTTTACTGCACCCCAAACAGCACCGACGACACAGTTTTTCAACGCAGAAGGCAAGCCATTTGCCGGTGGACAACAGAGCTTTGAGGAGGCAGTTAAAAGTTCTGGCTTGAGCGAAGACCAGCAGAAATTCTTGTTGAAACTCTGACCTTATGGACCCTTTCGAGCTAATCCGTTCCAAGGCAGCGGCACTGCATGATGAGTTGCTATTAAACGGCAATGACCCGTTCGATCCACTCAGTCTTATTCAAAACGCGGTAGCGCACCTCGATTTGGAACTCGTATGGCTGCCTGAGGGTGACCCAGGATTGAAGGGTGCGCATGCTCTCTACGACGACCAAGCTGGAACGATCTGCTGTGAGGAGGTAGGTGATCCGGTAACCCGGGCGCTTTTCGTTGCACACGAACTTGGACATTCCGAACTACATGCGGGCTCTGCTGCTTGCAATAAGTCAGATATAGATCCTTCGCGGAGTATAGAGGCGGCGCCAGTTGGCCTTCAGCGTGTCGAAGATTACGGTGCTCTCGAAAGGCGTGAGTTGCAGGCCAACGTTTATGCACGCGAACTTCTGCTGCCCCGGGAATTTGCACGAGAGTTACACTTGGAGCAAGACCTGACGGCAACGGCTATCGTCGATCGAACGAAACTTCCTCTTGCGCTTGTTCGGCAACAATTGTTCGATGCGCTGCTTCTACCGCAGGTGGCGGTCGATGGGCAGCTTTCCCCCGAGCACTCGTCCGGTCGCAAGCTAGATCCTTCTCAGGATCGTGCAGCGGCACACCGTGGGAAACCTTTTCAACTTCAGGCGGGGCCGGGTACCGGTAAAACGCGAACGCTGGTCAAACGTGTGCTTTCTCTGCTTGAAGAGGGAATTGATCCAGCGGCCATACTCATCTTGACGTTCTCCAATCGAGCTGCTGGCGAATTGTCGGAGCGATTGGCGGAGGCCGCATCTGAGGCTGCGCCGAAGTTTTGGATCGGAACATTCCATGCTTTGGGGCTCGATCTCATGCGGCGCTATCATGAAAAATTTGAGCTCCCGCCCAATCCCTCGCTGTTTGACCGTAGTGATGCAATCGAAGTCCTTGAAGACATTTTACCGACGCTGCCACTGGTGCATTACAGAAATCTCTGGGATCCGGCGATGGTGCTCCGAGATATAGTCAGTGCGATCTCACGTGCTAAGGACGAAATGGTGGGACCTGAGCGTTACCGAGAGCTGGCAAAGGCGATGCAGGCTGAAGCGGCTAGTCTTGATGAGGATTCGCGGACTGCGGCGGCTAAATGCCTCGAAATTGCAGACATCTATGATCTCTACGAATCGGCACTTCGCAAACATGGCGGCGTGGACTTTGGCGATCTGATCATGCGTCCAGCACGCCTGTTGGAGAAAGATGAGGTGATGCGCATTGGTGTGCAGTTACGTCATCGACACGTACTGGTCGATGAATACCAGGACGTGAACCGAGCAAGTGCGCACTTGCTAAAAATGATGGTAGGCAATGGCGAGAGGCTCTGGGTGGTCGGCGATGCACGGCAGTCTATTTATCGTTTTAGGGGTGCCTCCTCCGAAAACATGGTTCGCTTCAAGTCCGATTACCCGGATGCCGTGATCGATCAACTTGATGTCAACTACCGTTCCACCGAGCAGATCGTCAGATCCGTGGTCACGGTAGCCTCGAGCATGGGTGCGTCAGAGGGCATGCTAACCTTAGCATTGAGTGCTGATCGGGGCGAAGGACAAAGTAATCCTGAGATTCGATCCTTCGAGACGCTCAATGATGAAGCCGAAGGCGTCGCGGCAAGCATTCGAGAGCTAGAAGCATCGGGTGTAATACTGCGCGATCAAGCGGTTCTGTGTCGAACCAACGGCCGTCTGAATGAGATTGCATCGTCCCTTGAGGTACGCGGTATCCCCGTCCTCCACTTTGGCAGTCTATTTGAGCGGGAGGAAGTTCGTGACCTGCTTGCGTTGCTGAGCTTGGCCGTTGACCCGTTTGGTGACGCACTAGTGCGGATCGGTGCAATGCCACGATATGGTCTGACGTTGCAGGATGTCCGAAATGTGAGCCAATATTTGCGGTCGATTCGCGAACCGGCGTTGGAAGGATTGGCAACAGCGGTGACGGCGCCCGGTTTGTGTGTATCGGCTCGCAGAGGCATTGAACGTCTTGCATCTGATCTGAACGGGATTAGCTCGAATATTAGCGCCTGGGAGTTCCTCGCGATCTTCCTGCTTGATCGTACGGATTTGGTTAAGCAGTTGGGTCGGTCTGTATCCGTGACAGAGCGCATGCGTGCCGTGGCGGTTTGGCAGTTCCTGAATTTTGTACGCGAACAGATTCCGGTTGGGTCAGGAAGACAGATCGAACGCACACTAAATCGAGTGCGCCAGCTCGTTTTACTTGCTGAAGAGCGGGATCTCCGACAAGTTCCGGCTGCTGCATTGCATCTGGATGCAGTCCGACTAATGACGATTCATGGTAGCAAGGGGCTTGAGTTTGAAGCCGTGCATTTGCCGGGACTAACAGTCGCAAGTTTTCCAAGCTCTTACCGCGGTCAACGTTGCCCGCCGCCAAAAGGTATGATTGAAATGGCCGGCGACAGATCTCCGTTGGAGGAAGCAAAAAGAACACATAATGATGAGGAGGAATGCCTATTTTTTGTATCATTATCGCGTGCCCGGACACACCTTCATATCTACCATGCGCGAAAGCAGCAAAATGGAAAAGGGCGCTCGCCATCGCCTTTTCTGCAATGGCTCCCAGCCACACTCGTTAAAGAGGTCGAGCACCCACCCAAGCTAGCGCTTCCGCCCGGTACTCGACAACCAAAGCCAATCCCCATCATCTGGGCACCTGATTGGACATTGACGAATAGTCGACTGGAGTTGTATGAGAAATGTCCTCGACGTTTCCTTTATACGCATGTTTTAAGCCTGGGCGGTGCCCGCAAGCCTACGGCATTTTCCCGAACGCACGACTGCCTTTACGATCTGCTACGCTGGCTTATTAAAGCGCGTCGCGATGAAAATCCTGATGTCCAAAAAGTGGAAGCCGCCTTTGAGGAAATATGGCAAAGGCGTGGACCTGCAGAACATGCGTTTGCCACCGATTATCGTAAGCTCGCCTCGCGGTTGATTGCAACGCTGATAAATTCCGGGGATGGACATCATTTCCGCGACGCAGAATCGATTGCCATCGACCTTCCCAACGGGCGTGTTATGGTCGAGCCCAATGAAATAGCCGAATTGCCAGACGGCACGGTCGTCATTCGGAGAGTTCGCACAGGATACAAACGACGCGACGAATATGACCGGCTTGAATACACCCTTTACCACCTTGCAGCCCGCAGCCAGTTCGGCAACCGGGCTATCGTTCAGGCGCTTCATCTGACCGACGAGACGTATGAATCCGTCGTGGTCAGCTCGACCAAACTTACTAACCGAACGAACAAGAGCAATCTCATGTTGGATGATATCTCTTCCGGCGAGTTCCCTCCAAACTTGGACGTGGTGACCTGTCCAAGGTGTCCTCACTTCTTTATTTGTCCGTCGGTACCGGACGGGCCGCTCCAATTCTACTAAATTTTCTCGGTTAACCTTTCCGGGTTGCTGCTCCATTGACGATCAAGCTGGTAAAGGGACGATATCGGGCAATCCCGCTTCGTACATCGATCCCTCGGAGGGTAATTCCATGAAGTTTATAGACCTTTTTTATCAGGGAGAAGGTGTCGGTGAGATCTCACATATCGAACTCGAGCCTGACGCAACCTTCGCTTTCCTCAAGGATCGCCTCACAGAGAAGCATCAGGTTCCCGTTGATGTTCTGCTATTCCTTGAGGACGAAGACGATCCGATTGACGAGAGCGTCCTCGTCAAGGACCACGCCACTGCCAAGGGGCTGAAGATCCACATTCACCGTTGCCGCCATGTTGAGGTGAGCGTGATTTTTAACGCCGAGAAAGAGGAGCGTCGCTTTCCACCGAGTGCCACGGTAGCGAGGGTTAAGCGCTGGGCTGCCGAGAAGATGTTTGGCATGTCCGAGGATGAAGCCGGAGAACACGTGCTGCAGATAGCGGGCACGTATGAAAGGCCGACGCCTGGAACGCATATTGGTGTGCTGACCGACGGCAAGGTTTGTGGTTTGGCTTTCGATCTCGTCCCCGACGAGCGGGTCAACGGAGCGGTCGGGGGTGTCGCGTGATAGGTCCAGACCAGCGTGCCTTCGAGGCGGACGTGGCGAAGGCCGCGTTTCGCCTCGGTCAGGCTGAGGAGCGTTGGCGGCTGATTATCATGGTTTGGCCAGTTGTGTTCTTTGGCGTGGTTGCCAAGGACGGTCGAGAATATGTTCTTCGACTCAACTGTACTGGTTACCCGCAGGTAGAGCCTACCGGCGGACCTTGGGATATGAAGATCGATCAAGTCCTCGCGTTTGATCTCTGGCCGCGTGGCAAAGGGGGGCGTGTATCAGCGGTGTTCCGAACCGACTGGAAGAACGGCACCGCCCTCTACTTTCCCTGTGACCGCGAGAGTATCCTCGGTCACGACAACTGGCGTAAAGAAATGCCATCAAAGATCTGGCGTCCTGCAGATGGGATCGTCCAATATTTGGAGCTCGTCTATGAACTTCTTCAATCCTGTGACTATGTGCCGCCTCTTCGCTCCGCGGCATGAGCTGTCTTGCTCGTGGTTTCTGTGGTACCGTCTGAAGGCGAAGCTGCGCGAGCGCGGTCGCCATTGTAGCCGTGAGAGCGGGGCGTTTATGCTCGGCTATCGCGAAGAAGGCCGCGTTAGAATTGTCGACTTTGTGCTTTATGACGATCTCGATCCGAACGCGCTTGAGAGCGGTATCGTCCGGATAGACGGACGCTACTTCAGCGACCTCTGGGCGATCTGCAAATCACGCGGATTGACAGTTGTGGCCGATATTCACGTGCATCCGGGAGGATCGAGTCAGAGTCATTCTGACAGAGACCAACCCATGATTTCGCGCCCCGGGCACATCGCGCTGATCCTGCCGTGTTTCGCCTCTGGCCCTCAGCCTCGGCTTAATATCGGTATTTATCGTTATTTGGGTGGGAAGCAGTGGGAAACGGTGCCGCCGTCTGTGCGCTCCCAGTTTTTTCACATTAGTCTGATATAGAGGAGTGACAAACCATGACCACACAAATTTCACCTAATTCCCTACATCGCCTGGTTAAGCACGTCATCGACAGTGGTACCGCGGCGAGCGTTGATGAGGCGGAGGCAATATTTAAGTGCTATCGTCTGGCCGTTGAGATCGACCCTGCAGCTACCAGCGATCCCGTGCAGCAAGCCATACTGTTGACGATCATCACTCTAGGCCGAAGGGTGTTTCTAGGAGGCGTCACTGTGACAGGACCGCTTAGGACGCCGTTGAAGTTATCATTACCTCTAGGGAATACATTGGCGACCGCGGTCCAGGCACTGGGTGGCATAATCGGCGAAGAGGTCACTGGTATGCCGACGATTGTGATCGGCGGAGGTCCGCGCAAGCGGTGTGAAGGCTTCTGCATACGTACGGTTGCAACTGGCTGGCGGGGCGGTATCGTGCCAATCTCTTCAGATCTGCCAGTTGATGGTGGGTATGCCATGCCGTTAAGCGGGATGCTTGCGGCGGGACTGGCCGTTAATGAAGCATTTCTTTTTGTAAGTGGCGGGATGCCTGCGGCAGGGCGACGGACGGTGGGACTTTCACTGTGGCGGCCTGAACGAGAGATCGACTGGTTGCAGCCTGATGAAAGCGAGCCGATTCTAACTTATTTGCCCTCACATCTGTGGCTGATTGGACTTGGTCATCTAGGCCAAGCATATCTGTGGGGCCTCGGCCTACTGCCCTATCGGGATCCTGCAGGGGTTAATCTCGTACTTCAGGATATCGACATTATCACTGAATCGACAGAGAGTACTTCTATTTTGACAGACTCTACCATGATTGGCAAAAAGAAGACACGTGCGATGGCGGCCTGGGCTGAACAGCGCGGCTTTGCTACCTCTCTTCAGGAACGGACGTTCGCCGCAGATTTCAAGCGACAGACGCACGAGCCAGCAGTCGCGCTGTGCGGGCTTGACAACGGTGCCGGCCGGCGTGCTCTGGACCAAGTTGGATTTGACTTTATTGTAGAAGCTGGTCTTGGAAGTGGTCACCGCGATTTCCGCACGATGCGGCTTCATATCTTGCCGGGACGACGTGCTGCCACCGATATATGGAAACATACACGGAAAGGCGAAAAGATCGAGGACCGCCCGGCTTATGCAAAACTTCTAGCCGACGGTGTGCTAGACCGCTGCGGCATGACGCTGCTTGCTGGCAAGGCCGTCGGTGCGCCGTTTGTGGGTTCGGTTGCGGCGTCGTTGGCGTTATCAGAGGTGCTGCGGTTGCTGCATGGCGGAGTGGTGCATCAACTGATTGATATCGATCTTCTCAGTCTCTCACAACGACTGGTCTCTCGTCATCCTAAAGATTTCGCTAATCTCAATCCCGGATTCGTCATGGCGGTGTAAGCGCGGATTCAAAATACCAAAGAGAGGGTTCTGGAATTTATCCATGATAAGGAAACAAAGAATCGTCTCTCAAGCAACACAAAATTATCTTAGACATTTGAGCATCTTCAGCTTTTAGATTTTCTATGCCAATCTCATCGAAAAGGCGATGCTACGATAATTGAAATGTTTCCTGAAAAGGATGCTGGTTAGTATACGTAACAACGCCCCATAATCAAAGGTCAACCCACTTCCAATTCATGAGAATTATGCTAAAGGGCTGCCCAAATAATCCATCTGTCCTTCTATTGAAGGTGACGCGCGGGGGGTGAATTTTTTTGTCTTGATTTTTTTGCATCTGAATGTAACTATATAATCAATATTCCACTTGTTTTACACAAGTAATCCCTCTTTGCAGGGAAATAGCTGGGCGCTCTTGTTTGCTGGCATTCGCAGGAACGATGCATTCCAAAAGATCGCCCTTGGAACACCCCAAACGCTTTGTCTATCTGTAGAAGACAGTTTCATCGCACAGGCGAACTTCTCTGTTTACGATTTTACATGGCGTACCACTACAGCAGATTTCTTATTAGAATAACTGCTCCTTTTTTGATCCCCGATTCAATGTCAGGCAACTGAACTGCACCACGATTTTCGTGCGTGATTTTCTATGTCGTTGCCCGGCATGTAGTTTGTCATTCACCACACCCTATCAACGGGAGAGCACACAGACTCCCGACAGGGGACGTGTTGTCTCTCTCACATCACAGGAGGAAACAACAATGTCCGAAGGAAAAAATCTTACAAAACAGGTTGAAGAGATCAATGCAGAGCTTCGTGGCTTTGGCCGAGCGGCTGTGCAGGAAATCAAGATGATGAAGGATGGTAAGGTTGTTGGCCAGGTTCGATATGGCTACAAGCCGCAGTATGTATTTGATGCCGTAAACAAAATTCTGTTGCCGGAAAACTGGCGATACGAGGTAGTGAGCAAGGAAATTTTCGATAGTCAGGTGGTTGCTGAAGTCCGGCTCTTTATCCGCGTGAATGATACAGAGTGGATCTGCAAAGGATCCCAGACAGGGCAGATGCAAATCGTGAAAGGTAATGTCGGTGACTCCTATAAGGGGGCAATCACGGATGCTATCCAAAAATGTCTGTCTTTGCTCTCCATTGGGACCGATGCGTACAGAGGATTACTTCGCGATGTTTATCTTGGAAGTAATCGTCCAGCTGCTCCGCCGCCTAGGCAACTAAAAGAGCAACGCAGTGAAGAGTCAACAAAACCCGACGCCGATCAGGCCAAGAACAATTCAGATTTGCCCAAGATTGCCGGTATCAATTATCAGCACAGGGATGGAATTGTTGTAGCTGTCGGCAACTCGTTTGATAAAAAAGACCTGCTGAAATCAGCCGGTTTCAAATGGGATAAGTCGGATAAGAATTGGTATAAAGAGGTCGTGTTGCATTAGCTCTTAACCCATCTCACTTTTTATCTCACCCAATGAGGGAGGACATTGTTTCCCCTCGTGGGATCCGTGTGTTCTCCCGTTACCTTAGGGAAGAAATAACACATGGATATCAAAACCACACTGCTGACAAGTCTGCGCAAGCTGGCAAAACAGCACACCGAAGAGACTCTGGGAGATCGCAGCAATTACCTTGGTGCATCCGATATCGGATATTGCCCAAGGAAAGTGATTCTGGAGAAAATCAACCCAACCGAACATGATCTAGCTACCCTTCTTCGCTTTGAGCGGGGGCACATGGCTGAGGAGATTGTTGCCAATGCTTTTGCCGCCGCCGGATACACAAATTTCGAGCGGCAGGTTGAAGTCGCAGTCGATGGTAATGTGCCAATCAAGGCTCATATCGACTTCGTTTTCACCTCGGAAATTCATAAAATCAAATCCGTTCTGGAGACAAAGAGCACGAGTAATATCCCTGATGATCCGTATGGCTCCTGGGAGTCTCAGCTCTACATCCAGATGGGTGCATTGGCCAAAAAATACCCTGATTACACAATCAGAGGGGCGTTTATAGCACTCGATCTCGCAAATGGTGAAGCTGAGTTTTTCAATGGCTACTCCCCCCAGAAAACCATCTTTGATGGACTACTCAACAAGGCTGAATCACTCTGGTCTGATTATCAGGCAATACTTTGCAGTAAAGAGATAGAGCTTGATACCGACCCAGGGCCCCTTTGTGGCTTTTGCAACCATTTGACAAGCTGCCCCAGGTTCGAGGCCGAAGAGGTTCCGCACCTGGCAGCGAGTGTCAATGAATTGCGGGAACTGCAAGCAAACGAGAAGAAGTTCAAAGATAAGGTTGGTTCTTGTAAGCAAAAGATTTTTGCCATTGTCCAAAAAAGAGGATCCATCAAATCAGGCGGTTGCGTTCTCAGAGCGGCAACCAGGACAAGAAAGCATCTCGTCACGAGTCGGCTTGATCACTTTTTGAGAGATCATGGCAGCTCCATCGACGAATTTCAAGAAGATCGGTCTTTCTCCTTTCTGGAGATAAAAAAAGCAAACGCTGCCTCTGTATAAGGCAAACAAAAACATCCCAGCTCGGGGAGGTCCTTTTCCCATGGTGGGAATCTGCATTTCTCCGGAATTCTATGTTTTATCAATCTTTCATAAGAGGAGAACGGCATGAACAAGACAATGATAATCGGAAACCTAGGCAACGATCCTGAATTGCATTACACCAAAAACAGTGCTGCTCCGGTGACAACATTATCCATTGCCACAACCGAACGGTGGAAAGACGCTGATGGTAACAAGCAGGAACAGACAGATTGGCATCGTGTCGTTGCCTGGGGTGGACTTGCCGTCGTGTGTGGCGAACATCTCAGTAAAGGCGATAAGGTCTATATTGAGGGAAAACTTCGTACAAGGAAATGGGAAGATCAAGATGGCACTATTCGCTACACCACCGAAATCATCGCCAGAGAAATGGAGATGCTTGGTGGAAAGCAGGATGCTGGTACTCTGCCACCCAATAGTGACGGAGATGAGCCACCTTTACCAGAAGACGTCCCTTTCTAACCGATTACACTACCAACCATTCACCTGACCAGGGGAATCAATTCCCTGGAATGGGGCATTGTTTCCCCTGGCCCAATAGGAGAAAGCCAATGCTCTTTGTAAAAGATCAGGATGGTGAATATCATCCCGCACCGAAAAAGTTGGTTCTCACCGAGGCGAATAAGCTCATGGGCTACCAACTGAGACGCGGTGCCTCTATTCTCTCTTCAGAATGCGCCAAGGCGGTTATCGGTTATAAGTTCCGAGGCAAACAGTGTGAAGTTTTTGCCTGCCTGTTTCTGGACTCCAAGCATCGGGTCCTTGCATTCAAGGAGATGTTCACCGGTACCATCAATCACACAACGGTCCATCCGAGAGAGATAGTCAAAGAGGCCCTGCAGCTCAATGCCGAGGCAATAATCCTGGCCCACAATCACCCCTCAGGTGGCAGTGAGCCAAGCACTCAGGATATTTCCCTGACGACTACCCCGACCAATATTCTGAAAATCATAGACGTGCGGATCCTCGATCACCTGGTAGTCGGTGATGAGGTTACCGCGTTTTCCGATCTGGGACTTTTACCGAAAGAATAAACACACATCCCATAACAAGGGGCGGACATGTCCCTTCGGGGGAGTGGCCTGCCCTATTGATAGACAACAAAAATCAAGGAGGCAGGTATGAACGTAATTAAAACTTTAACCAACGACAACATAATCACCCTCGCACCGGCAGCAGGATCTCTGGCGCCCATTGGCACCGTTTCGTCACGGTATTCATTTGTGCCGACCTTGACGGCGGTCGATTTACTGCGCGATTCAGGATGGTTTCCAATCCATGCGGAGCAAAGCATCGTACGTAAAACTGAGCGTGAAGGGTACCAGCGGCATCTGATTCGTTTTGCCAAGAATGGCTTGTCTTTTGACGGTGAACGGGTTGACCTGGTTCTCTATAATTCCCACGACTGTGGCTGCGCCTTCAAGCTGATAGCTTCAGTCTGGCGGCAGATATGCGGCAACGGACTGATGGTTGCCTCGGAGTTTGCCAACTTCAGCCATAAGCATATCGGCTTCAGTCCGGATGCATTTATCCATTCAGCTGGCGAGATTGCATCTGCAGCCGGAACCATTGCCGAGCGGGTTGACGAGATGAAGGTAATCGAGATGACTCCGGACGAGCGAGGGGTATTTGCCCAGGCAGCACATAGCCTGATTTATGATGAGCCCGAACAGGCCCCCGTGCAACCAAATCAATTGCTTGATGAACGGCGCTACGACGATAAGGGTAATGATCTCTGGACAACATTTAACGTGATCCAGGAAAATGTCATGCGTGGCGGCCTCAAAGGCATTAGCAGGGGCGGCGACGGACGACTCAGGAGAACAACCACACGACCGGTCAAAGCACTCGATCGAAATATCAAACTGAACCAGGCTCTTTGGTTCCTGACGGAAAAAATGGGTGAGCTGAAGAACGTCGAGAGGGATCTTTCGACTGTATCGGCTTAAGCAGCCATTAACCACTACACTAGCCGTCTCCTTCGGGGGACGGCTTTTTTTGTTCTCTTACAGAGCATAGAAGTAGTAATACTGAATATTGTTATGATGATTTAAAAGGAAACCCATATGAAAATTATGTGTTATAGAATGAAAGTTCAATCTGGCCCAATTTTAAATTGACATTATTGCTTGTAAAACATAGGATGGTTGTGTGTTATCCAGGGATAAATCAATTTGAGTGCATATGAAACACGAAACGTTTTTCCGCAAACATCCGGTGTTCACAGGCGGAGAGTTCAACGATCATCTTGCAAGTCTTGGGAAAAAAGGCCCCAGGACCCGAGAATCCCTGCTGAATTATCATAGGAATACCGGGCATGTCATTCTCATTCGAAGAGGATTGTATGCGGTTATCCCAATAGGAGCCGATCCGGATTCGTATCCGATTGATCCTTTTCTTGTTGCCGCCAAACTCACAGCAGATGCTGTCCTGTCATACCACACGGCTTTAGAAGTACACGGTTACGCTTACTCTATACGTGAGCATCTCACGTATTCAGCAGCCCGCCCGGTTTCCCCTGTTACGTTTCGATCCCATGTTTTTCGAGGTGTCAGGTACCCCCTATCACTTTGCCGCACAGAAAAGGTAGATTTCGGTGTTACCACTGTCGACCGCGCCGGTGTGGAAGTCAGGGTTACTTCCCTTGAGCGGACTTTGGTGGATGTCTTGGATCGGCCTGCTCTTTCAGGAAGCTGGGAAGAAATTTGGCGTTCCCTTGAAGCGATCGAATTCTTCGATCTCGATAAAGTGGTTGAATATGCCCTACTGCTCGGCAATGCGACAACGATTGCCAAGGTTGGCTTTTATCTGGAACAGCATCGCGAATCGTTGATGGTTGAAGAGAATCATCTGACACCTCTTCGTGATCATCGACCCAGGCAACCACATTATCTGGACAGTTCCAAGAGAAAATCAGGGAAGGTGGTCGCAGATTGGAATCTGGTGGTCCCTGTTGACTTATTCGAGCGGACTTGGGGAGAAGTGCTGTGAAAATTTCTTATGAAAAACTGATAGCTCAAGCGGAAGCGACAGGATTCAGATTGGATGTGCTTGAAAAGGTTGCCCACCTGCTGGGGTTGCTCGAAGCTCTTGGCAGCCATCCTTTTTTAAAAGGCAAGCTGGCTCTCAAGGGTGGAACAGCTCTCAACCTTTTTGTATTTAATGTTCCCCGGCTCTCCGTTGATATCGATCTCAACTATGTGGGGGCTGAGGATCGTGAAGCCATGCTTGCCGAACGACCCAGGATCGAGCAGGCTGTTCAGGCAGTATTTGCAAGGGAAGGATTCACTGTCAGGCGCATGCCGGAAGAACACGCCGGCGGGAAATGGTCCCTGCGTTATCAAAGTGCTGCCGGCCAGGGCGGCAATCTCGAAGTGGACCTCAATTTCATGTATCGGGTCCCTTTGTGGCCTGTTTCGTTATCCGATTCGTATCCGGTTGGTACCTGGCAGGCCACACAAATACCTGTAATTGATATCCATGAATTGGCGGCGGGAAAACTTGCGGCGTTGCTTGCACGCAGACAGGCGAGGGATTTGTTTGACAGCCATATTCTTTTGCACAAGGAAAATCTCGACCATGACCGGCTGCGCATAGCTTTTGTCGTGTACGGTGCCATGAACCGTAAGGACTGGCGAACGGTCTCCATCGAGGATGTGAATTTTGAAAGCGCAGAACTTGCTCGGCAGTTAATCCCGACATTACGTGTTACTGAATCTACAGAACAAGAATCTTTCGACCAATATGGTGCACGCCTTGCTGAGGAGTGTCGACAGGCTTTGTCTGTTGTGTTGCCTCTCAAAGAAAATGAAAAAGCATTTCTTGATCTGCTGCTTGAGCACGGTGAGATTGACTCGACAATTCTGACCTCCGATTCGGTTCTGCAACAACGCATTCAAAATCAGCCTCTTTTGGAGTGGAAGGCTGTAAATGTTAGAAAGTATAAGGGACTGTGACCATGGAAAGACGGCCACAGTTGTTTGACAGAAAAAACGAAAAACAAAGAGACCCGATCATAGACTGGAAGAAAAGCATAAACGGCGTGTCTAAAGAGACCAAGAATCAAGAAACAGCGTTTAAAAAGAAACTAAAAAACGGTAACTTGCTTGGACGTAACTTGTTGGTTACGATACGCAATATTGGGTGGCGCTTTGTTATGGTTGCTTAGAAGTATTTCGAATATTCACTTTTGATTTAGTGGCAGGGGGGCTTTTTACAATCCAAAAAGTTTTCAAGTGGACTTTGTTAGAAAGATAAAAAATCTGAAGTCATATACTCAAATGTTGCCTCATGAAATCTGAAACCCTAACGCGACAAGAAAAAATCGATCTCCAATTGGGACGTGCCGGCTGGGCCATCAATAGCAGGAAACTGATCGAAGAGTATTTAATCGAAGCGCCCACAACGTCATGTGAGCCAGAAGGAACCTACCGCACCAAAAACCAATTTGCCGATTATGCTCTTTTAGATCGGCTCGGTCGACTTTTAGCAATTGTTGAAGCAAAGCGTTCCAGTCGAGACCCTCTCGAAGGCGAACGTCAGGCAGCAGACTACGCTGATGCATTACGTGCAAAACACGGGACGGACCCCTTCGTGTTTTTAGCCAATGGCGACGAAATCTGGTTTTGGCATCGATCCCTCTATCCTCCACGAAAAGTGAGTGGTTTTTTCACCGAGGAAGACCTCCTGAGACTTGCTCACCTTGATAAGTTTGGGAAAACGCTCACTGGCGAAATGCCGCTCGGGCGGATTATCGATCGTGCGTATCAAATTGAAGCAGTTAAAACTATTGCCGAGCAAATTGAATCTGCTATGCGGCAATTCCTGCTTGTTCTTGCTACAGGTACTGGTAAAACCCGCGTTGCTGTAGCCCTAGTGGAATTACTGCAGCGCCAGGAAAGAATTCAACGTGTTCTTTTTCTTGCTGATCGTCGAGAACTTGTTAAACAGGCTTTAGGAGCTTTCAAAGAACATTTGCCTGGTGTTCCAAGATCGTGGATTGAGGGTGGGACTATTGATAAAGACGCCCAAATTCATCTTGCCACGTATCCTGGAATGATGACACTCTATAAAAAACTCTCTCCCGGTTATTACGATTTAATCATTGCAGATGAAAGTCATCGCTCGATTTATGACGCTTCGAGTTATGGTGGGATATTCGATTATTTTGATGCCATGCTGGTCGGTTTAACGGCTACCCCCACGGATTATATCGATCACAATACGTTCAAGCTTTTCAACTGTCCCGAGGACAGTCCAACTTTTTACTATGGGTATGATGAAGCTGTTCGCGATAAATACTTAGTTCCATACAGGCCAGTCCATGTTGCGCGGACGTGCTTTCAAATTGAGGGATTGAAGCCGGGTGATCTTCCGGAAGAAGTGAAATCTCAGATCAAAAAGCAGGGTATAGATCCGGAACAATTTAGTTTCGAAGGTTCTGATCTTGAGCGAAAGGTCACCAATACAGGCACCAACGATGCTATTGTCCGAGAGTTTATGGATAATGCCATTAAAGATGCGGTTGGCACTCTACCAGCGAAATCTATTATTTTTGCTGTCTCGCATAAGCATGCTCTGGAGCTCTATAAAAGCTTTAATCGCCTTTATCCCGATCTTCAACGCAGAGGACTTGCCAAGGTTATTGACAGCCACATGGAGCGGGCCGAGAAGACCCTTGACGATTTCAAGAACAAAGATTTCCCTCGTGTTGCCATTTCGGTGGATATGCTTGACACTGGTATTGATGTTCCTTCTATTCGTAACCTCGTCTTTGCTAAGCCGGTATTCAGCAAGGTGAAGTTCTGGCAGATGTTGGGCCGTGGCACTCGTACCTGGACTGACCCCGTCAGCGGGCAGGTAAAAGGAGATTTTTTTGTCATCGATCTCTGGGACAATTTTGATTTCTTTCAGGTCAATAAAGATGGTCGGGCGAGTGCTGTTTCCGAACCCTTGCCTTCGCGCCTTTTCCGCTTGCGATTGGAGAAACTCCAAATTGTCAGCGGCCGAGAAGAGGTGGAAAATATTGCTTATACCATTAGTCAATTGCGTAACCTAATAAGTACTTTACCTATAGATAATATCAATATAGCCCCTCTTGCTGAAGAAATTCATCTGCTTGCCAATAGTGATACAGTTTGGAGTGAAAGCTTAACTGAAGATCGTATTGCCCATCTCTCCCACACCATTGCTCCTTTGCTTCGGTTTTCCGTTGCAGGTTCCTACCCAGAGCTTCAGTTTGAAAACCAAACTGAACAGCTTGCGCTCGCCCACCTGAAAGCTGACACTGGTGAAATAGATAGAATACGCAAAGCGATTACAGACAATCTCTCATTGCTGCCGCCAAATATACCAGAGATACAACCTCATCTGGAAACCATAGCTGCCACCAGAACGGATGCCTTTTGGGAAAACCTTTCCTTCTCTCGTATTATGGGGCTCCAGGGGACTTTCGCGCCACTCATGCGATTTCGCAATCGTCGTACCACTGGCAACTTTGTTCGATTATCCCTCCCGGATGAAATTCAACGGCGCCATTGGATTTTTGTCGGTCCATCTGGTGAAGGCACTTTTGCGGAAACGTATCGAGCCAAGGTGGAAGCATTGGTCAAAGACCTGGCTGGCGAAAATCCCGCCCTTCAGCGCCTGCAGCGTGGTGAAGAACTTGATTCAGAGGATATCGAGGCAATTGCTGCGGCATTAAATGGGCCAGATCTCTTTGTTACCGAAGATAGGCTTCGAGAAGCTTATCAGCAGCCAAAGGCCATTCTTGCGGATTTTCTGCGCCATATTCTCAATATTGCTTCATTGCCATCGCGGGAGGAAACTATTTCTCTTGCCTTTGATAATTGGGTGCGGCAGCATCCACATCTTACCGCCACCAAATTGATGTTTATACGAACTGTACGTAAAGCTGTTATGCAAAAAGCCGAGATAACCTCCTTTGACGCATTGTATAAACCACCATTTTCGACTATTGGTGACCCTGAAAAACTTTTTGAGAAACATGAGCTCACCGAACTCTTTGAACTAATCAGCGACCTCGTTGCCGCATAAGGAATTTACATGCTTTCCCCCCAATTACGACGCAAAGTGCACGACCTCTGGACCCTCTTCTGGAGCTCGGGTTTATCTAATCCGCTTGTTGCCATAGAACAGATCACCTACCTGCTCTTCATCAGGCAGCTGGAAACTCTTGACCAACAACGAATCACCAATGGCAAAACGTCTATCTACGTTTTGACCGATGATGAGAAGAAAAAACATGAAAAAGACCAAACCACAGCAGCAGACTTTGAAAAATGTCGCTGGTCGTATATTCGGCAGAATCCTTCTTTTCAGCTGCTCAATGATACAGTATTCCCGTGGGTCCGCAGCCTGGAAGATCGCGTCGGACCAGCTCAAAATGGCGACACCACCCTTGGCAGAATCTCAGGTCGGTTGAGTGATGCCTATTTCATACTCGACGTTAATAAGACAGAGACTCTTAAACGAGCCGTAAGTCTGATTGATGAACTTTTCCGCCAACTCGACACCCGGTCGGTTAATTCCGATATCATGGGTGATATCTTCGAATATCTGCTTGAAGAGGTTAAGGAATCAGGTAAGAATGGCCAGTTCCGTACTCCTCGCCATGTCATTAGGTTTATGGTGCAATTACTCAATCCTGAGTTAGGGAAGACCATTCTCGATCCAGCCTGCGGCTCTGGTGGATTTCTGCTGAATTCCCTTCTTCAATGGAAAGCAGAACATACCGATGAAGAGGTTCTCCGCCTGGAATGGGACGGTACCCCCCACGATGTACTTCCTGTTTGGCCTGATGGTGAGCAGTATAATTTCAGCAGTCTTTTTCACGGCTACGATAACGACCGCACCATGGTCCGTATTGCCTGGATGAATCTCCTACTGCACGATCTGGAAACCCCCGAGGTACACCAGCTTGACTCCCTGAGCAAGCGGCTCAAAGATGATCAAAGCGGCACCTATGACTACATCCTTGCCAATCCACCTTTTACAGGCAGTGTTGATTCGGGGGATTTAAGTGAGAACCGTGTGCGTTTTCCCAGGTCGGGAAAAGGCTCAGTGCCACTCACAACCAAGAGTGAGTTACTTTTTGTCTGGCTCATGCTGGACCTGCTCAAGATAGGTGGGCGTACTGCCGTCATTGTTCCGGATGGGGTTTTATTCGGCTCCACCAAAGCGCATCGGGAGTTACGTCGTCAGCTCTTGTTTGAAAATACTCTTGAGGCTGTTGTTTCACTTCCGGCCAATATGTTCCAGCCGTATTCAGGCGTGAAAACATCTATCCTGCTCTTTCAGAAAGCAAGTGATCCAGTGGAACCTGGATCTGACCCACGTACACGTGAAGTCTGGTTCTACGAAATTTCAAATGAAGCATTTTCTCTTGACCAGAAACGAAAGGCTCTTTATGGCCAGGATAACGATCTTTGGGATGCACTGGTTAAGTTCGATGCCTGGAGCCGGTACCGTAGAGGAGAAGCCGCGGAAGCAGAAGGACAAACACTCGCAGATCTCCGAGCCATTGCAACTTCAAAGAGCTATTATCAACCCGAATATTGGGAAGAGCGTTGGCGAAGTGTGGATGATGAGTTTCTAAAAATCTTCCCAGATAAATCTGGGGATAAGAACCATACCTTCCCGCTACATGAGTTATGGCCTCAAGATTTTCCTTTTGATGCAGCGGACCCAAATGGGGCTCGCCAATATGACGAAGCTGTACTTACCCGAGTCCGACCAATTTTTGAGAAGGTTATCCAGGAACTGGTAGAGCAGACCGTCAAACATGCCTACAGCACAGCTCGTAAGCCAGATGAAAAAAAGGCATTTGCGGCAGCGGAAAAAAACGTGAGGGCAGTAGTTAACCAGGTGAACAAAAGAGCCCGGGATGAAGGCTTACTTGACCGAGAATTTGATCAATTCGGACAAAATGCTCTCAAGACTTTGCTGAAAGAATTAACAGCAAAGATTCGTGATTGGGCAGCTGCTATTCCCGTTCCGACTAAAAAACAAAAAGCTGTTATAGCGGAGCCTGATGTTGATAAAGCTGTAGAAAAGCTCCTACCATTGCTCACTGAATTTGCCAAGCTCGATGGCTACAATGTCTGGCGGCGGAGTTTAACTTCCTCTAGATTCGATGGAAAACTTACGGTTAATGAAGACGGTGAGGCAAAGCGCCAGCCAACACTCCTAAGTTGGATAATTCCTGTCCGACAATGGGCTGAGCTAGAAAGTTGGGGCGAAGATCCTGAGACCAAGGAGCGGATCAATAAACCTACTCATAAAAACAATACTATTGATCCTGAATACCTAGATTGGCTGTCTGATACTCTGAAAATTTTTGATGATGATGCCACAGTCAAGAAAGGCTTCCTCGATCGCCTTGATCCGGATTGTCTTGAAGGACTAGACTTTAACCTTTCGGCTGGTCGGCATAAGCCCTTTGTGTTCGATGCAGGGCAGCATCGTCCTCCGGCGGAACTTATTGAGGAGTTACAGGGCATTCATAGTGAAGTGCTAGAAAAATTAGGGAAGCTACTGGCTATGGTAGGGGAAGAAAAATGAAAAAGTCTCTGCCTCTAACTTGGCGTATGGTGCCTCTCGGCGCCTGTTTGCAGCGTAGAAAAAATACCGTTTTGCCAGTCACACTTCCTCTAAATGTGGTTGGATTAGTTGGTCTAGAAGATATTCAAGACGGTGGCCGAGGAAATATTACTATTCGGCCAACAAATACCAAAGAGATCCAAAGCCTGAAAACTCAATTCGAGGAGGGGGATATTCTTTATGGTAAACTCCGGCCCTACCTCAACAAAGTAGGCATTGCACCTCAAGCGGGGATTTGCAGCACAGAGATTTGGGCATTCTCTCCAACCAGTCAAATTGATAGTAAATACGTCACTTTTTTCTTGGCATCGTCCTTTTTTGTGGATCGAGTTGCGTCTCTTACAAAGGGTGCGAATCTCCCGAGGCTCGACACGAAAGTGTTTGACTCCATTGAAATCCCTCTTCCTCCGCTAAGCGAGCAACAACGAATAGTTGAAATACTGCAAGAAGCAGAAGGGCTTCGCCGCCTGCACAAAGAGGCCGAAACAAAAAGTGCTGGGCTGAGACCTGCTTTATTTCATGGATTATTTGATGATCCAGTACAGAACCCTAAAAGGTGGGATATCAGGCCGTTATCTGTATTGATTAATGGTACACCAAAGAATGGACTCTACAAACCGGCAAATCTGTATGGTGAGGGAACGCCAATTATCCGCATAGGTGATTTTACAGACGGAGTATTAAAAAATTCTGGAAATCTTCAGCGACTTCGTATTACGGATGATGAGGTGGCTCAATTTAGCGTACAGAATGGGCAGATTCTTATTAACCGAGTGAATAGCATAGAGCATTTGGGAAAGAGTATATTGGTAGCAGCGCTTATCGAGCCAACGGTCTATGAATCAAATATGATGCGCCTTGAACCAAACAAGAAAAAGGTTTTACCTGAATATCTTATCGCTTGTTTACAACATGAGTCAGTAGTTGCTAAGCTTCGTGCCAAAGCGAAAAAGGCCATCAATCAAGCCAGCATTAACCAGACAGATGTCTTAACTCTTCAATTACCTGTCCCACCGCTTACCCTTCAATCGAAATTTGCACTCCAAGCTGACCACGTTGAAGGGCTTCGTCTTGCAGGGGAGCAAGCTTTACGAATAGAGCGAGTACTAGATGCTACTTTATCAGCTAATGCCTTCTCAGGAAAACTTACAAAAGATTGGCGTGAAGCAAACCAGGACCAGCTCATTGTCGAAGCTCAGGAAAGAGATAGTGCCCTTAAAAATAAGGGCACTATCTTGTCTCGTTCTCGAAGAACCACAGTTGAAGAAATTGAAGAGTTTCTAGAAGTTCGTACCGACGGAATCTATTCCGAACTCAACTCTGAGCAACGCAACCTTTTTTTCCAGATTCAGCGAATGGTCGGTGGGGTTAAGTATCCGCGCTATTTCACTGCTGAAGCCTTGAGTAATTACCTCACTGAAGGCTCCTTGCGAAGAAATCCACATGCGGTTGAAGGACATTTAGCAGTCTTTGCTGCTCGTGGGCTCATCATTCCCGTAAGCCGTGAGGAGCAGACGGAAAATACAGGAGAGTTTGTTTTTGGCAATTGTTACCGCTTGCCATTGGAAGACTATGAGCCAAGCGAAGGAGAGACCGGCCAGCCGCAAATAGGGGATCATGTGCGCCTCAGCGAACTGGAACGGCTCGTCACTCAGCTGGAAAAGGAGCGAGCCTTGAAATGAGATTGCGCTACATCCACCTTCCTCGCTGTGGACCATTAACAGATGCTGGTGTGGTCTTTGGCAGGGATGACCTTATCGCCAAAACCTTGGATTTACCGCGTAGAGGTTCGCTCAATTTCGTAGTTGGTGTCAATGGAAGTGGCAAGTCATCCCTCCTGCGGGCGCTCTATCGCATTTTCTCTTCGCTTAATCATCGAGAATGGCCAGTGCTGCCAGTCACCCTTGCTTGGGATCGTACGATTGGCAACAATACCTCAACGGTGATCCTTCACTCCACAAACCAAAAAAAAGAAGTATCCTTTGTCGCTACGCTTAAGCAGATGCCAATCTCAATACATCGGCATGAATGGGAGACCATCACTGCAGCTTTAAGCAAAGACCGACAACATCCTTTGGTCGAAGTACTAGACAAAATTACCGGGACTGATGCCATTACCAGTTCGCTGCTCTTTTCTATGTTACCCAAAAGAATCATCGCCTACACGTCAGGTGCTGAAGCGCCCTGGGTTCAGCTTGATCACCCAATTTTTCACCCAAAGGCAGAGGATGAAGGGGAGTTCCAGGCAGAAGATGAGCGGCCTCAAGGTTGGAGTATGGACCAGGAGTGGGAAGAAGAGCAACCTATTCGGATTTCCAATACTCTGACTCGATATGCATTAAAGTCCAGTGATACCCAACAAGCATTTGGTACTGGTGCCTTTGGTGGTGGTCCATTTGGTGGCGGGACAATAGGTCCACTGTCCAATGAAGCTGTTGAACGTTTACAGCAGGAATTGGGACCATTGGATACCATACGTCAGAAAGTCCTTATGAATCGTATGTCGAGTAGTAAACAGGCGGAAGATTCTTACTTTCTCCTACCTCCTCGGCATCTGCGCTTTGCTGGAATCATACTAGGGCTCTGGCAAACCGCAAAAGAGATGAAAGGATATACAGGAGAAAGTCAACAAGAAGTCCTGCGCAACACTTTCATTGGTCAGCAAGGCCTCAATGAAAAGATAAAAGATGCACGTCGCGTACTTAATGAGATTGATTGGTTCTGGTCAACGCACTTAAGCCTTACCTATCGTGATGCAGATGACCGTGTCAGCCCTATGCAGCATAAGGAATTATTATGCCTCTTAGCTCTTGCCGAAGATGTCATCACTCAACCGCTTGGCCGCCAGCGAGCCGTTTTTTTACTTGGCCCGGTAGACGATCTCAGTCTCACAGAAAAACTCAATGATGTTTTTCCATTCGGAATTCCAAGTCAGGATGTTGAGTTTATAGCAAAGCGTGTTGATGGCTGTAAAACCGGTGCAGAAGCAATTCTTCGAGTACTAAGTGCCGATCAGGATATTGATTCAACACCAATGGATGTTTTCTCCCGACTGAGGGATTGGGAGCGCACTGGTTTGCTGGAGGAGATAACCGTCACTATAAAACGCCTACATCGTCCTGAATCAGATAACGGCGAACTAAATGATAGCATTGTTACCTACGATCAGCTGAGTGATGGTGAGCAAATGCTACTCGGTCGGATGGGGCTTCTTTTCCTCCTGCGCGGTCAAAATGGTTCTCTGCTTCTTCTCGATGAGCCTGAAACTCATTTCAATGATGTCTGGAAGAGAGAGATTGTTGAGATGATCGATATGGGGCTTCTTAATTCCACCGAGGCCAACGTCGTTGTAGCTACCCACACAAGTATTGCACTGACCGACGCTTTTGCTGCCGAAGTAACTGTCATGGATAAAAAGGAGTCGGGAATTACAGCAAGAGGCGTTAAGGGCGGATTATTTGGAACCGATCCAGGTGAGGTTAACATGAACCTGTTCGGTGCGGATAGTAATATTGGTAGGCGCTCGGTTGAGCTCCTGGATCGTTTGTTGAAGACAGATTGGGTAGATAGAGAAAATGAACTTGAGGAAATCCTTGACCTTCTGGGGAGTAGTTTTCACCGGGCTGAACTGAGGGGAGTTTTAAAAAAACTTAGAGCAAAGAACGATGGCACTACATCGAGTTAAATTGCCCAAAAGTGGACTTGTAATGCTTCGAGTTGTGGTCCTTATAAAGCGACTATTGGAAGCACTTTCCAGCCCTACCTTAAATGCTGCTACTGTCAATACCAGCTGGGTTCAAACCGTTTGGCCGCAAATGGATGGAGAGTGGGTTCAAAAATTTTGTCTGGGAGGGCAGGAGGCCCGAATCCAGTCCATAGCTCAGGCTTCCCCGGCAGCTCGGTTAGAACTATGTGCCGAATTTTGTCGACAAAATAGAGTCGAGAAAATGATTGCTGGTGGTGGAGATTTTAAAGATCTTAGCGATATACCCGGAATAGATGCCCAATTGGCTGGCATTGTTAAGGAATTCTTTAAAAAATGTTACAAGCTGTTGAGCCATGATACCCGGCGCGGATGGAAGGGTTATGAATTCAACGGGGGGCGATCAGTCACGAATCGTACTTACAAAGAGGATTTTTGTAATAATTACCCTGCTAAAGTTGTTTGTCCTTACTGTGACGGAGATATTGGAACGCCAGAATTAGATCATTACCTCTTTAAATCCGGTTTTCCTCTACTGGCTTTATCGCCCTGGAATCTCGTTCCTGTCTGCAGTTCATGCAATAACGTTATAACAGGGAAGGGAGATCGGCCTGCCATCACACTCGGCCCTCCACGTACTACCAGCACATGGCTTCACCCATTTTTCGCTCCTGCAACGAGCGAAGTGAAAATTAGCCTCAATGGCTCACCCCAGGATTCGATTCCACAACTTGTTTCACCAGATCCTGATGAGCAAGAACGTCTTGATAACCATGTTGACCTTATCCAAACATTGGCAAAACGATGGACAAACAAGGCAGCCGCTTATCATGATGTAATTGTTACCGAGGTATCAAGGAAGATACGATTAAACCCTGTAAGCACAATTGACAGCATAGTTCAAGAAAGACTTGTCGACCACCAAGAATCATGCGGAAAAACGGCATCATCGATGATTCACGCCGCAGTTTGTCAAGCTATTCTCGATCAGCGGCCTGGATACATAGAGGAGTTTACTGACTCAAATGCTCCGATGCTTGATTAAACCGAATTTCATTGATTGTGAATAGAAGTGCAGAATATCTATTCATGAATATGGTTGTAATTAAACAATTGGGCGAAATCCTTCATAGGATTTTGTCTAATGTCAGACACCGCAAGACTTACAATAAATATTTCATTTCCCATTTTATTGCACCTGTAGCTCCAATATTTCTGGAAGCCTAAATTCTATTGAATCCTTCAAAACCTCCTCTGAGAAATCAAACTCACCTTGCAAGTTAATATGTCGCCATGCGACCACCAAACCATTTTTGATAGCATGAATCAGATTATGGCTATTTTTGCCCATCCCCCGATATGGTCAAATTTGTTTTCATACGATGAGTGTCGCGGTCCACATTAAGTGCCAATGAGGTTAAGACTGGATTCATCGCAGTTTTCTTGATATAGATTGGGGGGCAACATTTCACACCTAAAAACGTTTCTCCCATCAACAAATGCGACATAGCTGTATTTAAAGTCGCTAGACGATGACAAGATCACGATGAGAAAATAACGAAGTTCGTGTTTTGATTTATTGTAGACACTCTTTATAGTAGATAAATCAATTCCTGAAGGTCTCGGATTCACTTCAGAGTGAGTATGCCAATCACCCACATAATGGAAACCATTTTTAAATGATGAGTTTATTTCCTTCTGGGTTTTTCTTTTGTTTAGGACAAATCTATCCAGAAATCGCTTGTCCCAGAAGGAGGGTGTTGTGATCTTAGATATCACCATGTGATTATCTTCGTTCAATCTTGAAAATAATATACCACCAGCCTCTTTGCATTGAGAATGCTGCTGATGTTTTTTCATTTCATCAACGACATTATCACAAAATGACACGTTAATCCCTATGTCAGACGAACAGAATTTAATCACTTTTTTTAACCCAAACAAAATTCTCATAGGAGTGACCAATTGAGATCCTGCCAGCACCAGGATCTCCGTATTTTCTGCACCAGTCACTAGACCATTCACCATGAAACTTCTGTAGTTGTTTCTTTGAACCAAAAACAACATACCAAGTAGGCTCAGGTTCTAAATCCCCAAGCAGTAGCTCTAAGATAATTTCTGTAGTAAATGCATGTAAATAGGTCAGAGGAACGATCCCATACGGTTGAAAAGTTCCACCGCATGCCGGTATTCTTTTGTAAGTTTCTCTCGTCCATTGGGTTACTGGTGTTAACATTTTTCCTACTTTACTTCCTGAAGTGTGGTGCAACGAATTGAAAGCCCCTGAATCACAAGAATTGACTACCACATGCCCAGCCATAGCATGCGCTTCCGTAAATGAAAAAACAATGACCCCTATCTCATTTTTTGACTGGAGTTCTAGTAAACCTTGATCAGAATACCAATCACCTGTGCAACTGACTATCAATTCAGCATCTCTAAATACGCGCAAAAGGTCATCTTTACTATAAATCGCATCCTGCCATGATTGGTTTACTGCCTTAACTTTCAGGGTTGGATACTCTTTTGTAAGTGATGAGGCTAAAGCTTCAGCTTTATTTTTACCAACGCTACTATAGCCCAAATCATGCCTAGAAATATTTGATGTTTCGAGAAAGTCCCCATCTATTAACATGAGTTTTTCAACACCAGATTGTACTAATAATCGAACTATTGCACTTCCTACAGAACCACATCCTATTATGATTATATTGCTACAACGTCTCAGTTCCGCAGATGCTGTGTTACTATCTCTCCCATTCACCCAACTGGGATCAATGCGAGTAGCAGACGCACCGTATATTTTTAAGTTAGCGAGTCTAGAACGAAACGCTCTTTCTGGTATTTGGTTTCGGTAGCCATCTTTGATAGCGCGATGATTACTTTTTACAAATATGCTCTGTTCAAAAACAATACCAGCATAACAATAACCAGATGGTGAGTTTATCGATAGGATGCATGATGGTTTTTCAACAACTGGATTTCTTAACGTGGTTGAAATAAGATGTAAAATTTCAGCATCTTTTAATCCAACTTGACCTGAAAGCTGATCATATAAATCGCCACAGGTCATTGGATATTCTTTAGGCACCCAGGGTGTTTCAATTGTAAATAAAGCAGCAGGTTGAATATTCTGTAACTTTTTTCTTCTCTTTATTTTTCGGTTTTTGGGAGGCAACAAAGATCTATTGTCTAGCCATAACACAAGATCATCGTAAGAATCTGCAAACAAGAAGTTCTTTAACCCATGGCGATATACATAAACTTCTCTACTTTTACGATTTTCAGGATTACAAATGGTAGTGACATAGAACTTTTTTTTCTGAGAATGATAGAGCCAGTAGCTAAGGAATTCATCTCGGAAATGATCATCATGTCCCCCACTAAAATTTGAATCCAGTAAATTTATTGCATCGCTAATAATTTCCAATAAATAAGTGGGATCTGTCAAATTAGGAATTACTCGATCAGACCAGACACACAATTTCCCCTCGTTTTCAATATGAGGGAACGAAAGTGGCTCCAGTTTTGGAGTGTGAGTATATAGGAGTGGTCTAGAAAACGGATAGCTTTCCTTGACTAGCAATGCTAAGAAAACTGCATCACCTTCAAAAATAATTCCTGTTTTTATAAGCCATCCAACGCTGCAATCATTTCTTTTATAGCTAGCAATTTCTTTGGACGACAATCTCCTTATCTCAAAAGGAGCAAACAAAGCATCTATTTCATTGTATAAACCATTATGCTCATCAATCATTTTTACGCATAGGTGTCTCCGCCTTCTCGATTGACTGCTTTTGAAGGAGTACCGCCTATAGTTAAAAGAGATAAAGAAAGTGTTTTTATCCCCCCAGTCGAGGTGATTTCTATTTCTAACGGAACATTTTCATCATCTTTTATATTATCAGATACACACTTAAAGGAGCCATTGACATCTTCTAATATTTTGAGGTACTCATCCTTAGCAGCCGACGACGGAGGGTCACTATCTTCATCTTTTATACTATTACTACTCGAAATTATAATTGCGTCGTCTAGAGCATAGCCAAGTGCTTCAAGAGCATCATCTGAAGGTTTTGCTGTTTTTCCTTCTTTCTTAGCACCACTCCAACTCTCATGTGAGAGAGTATGCCATGAGCAATGATGTGGTGCCTGCATCACATTATAATCCAAATCAGCAATGGTCTTTTTGTCTTTCATTCTTTGCAACAGAGTTTCCCAGCATACGACTTCAGCATCTCCACCTGTTAAGAACTTAGCCATCGTATTCCCAGCAGACAATTCAATATTAAGGATAACACTTGAATGATTTTTCCCTAGTTTTTCTTCGTCCTCTTCTAATTCTGATTTTGCTGAAGGACCTAATAATTTTGCTCCAAAAGAAGTGTCAGTTTTGCCATTTATTTTAGATGTATAGTCGTCTAGGTTTAATACAATTTCTTTAATATCGTCCGTTTTACCATTCTCATCTTCAGCAAGAATAGTGACATAGTCACCAACGACCATCATATTACCATCCTTGTATTTGTTAACTCTTCTTTTAACCTCTTTATTGAGATCTTTCGCATCTTGGCTCAATGTGTTATTTTTGCTAGCTCTGCGGAAAACAATCGGACTAGACCAGATTTCTCTAATGAAAATTAAATCTTTTTTTTCACTCCAATCCTCAGGTGAACCTAAGTGAAAATGTTCTGATATTCCACGACAATGGTCCTCGTCGGTATGGCTCCAAATAAAGACGTCTATGAACAATCTATCACTAGAATCTCTAGATAACCTTTCCCGCAATTGCTTTACAACATCGGGACAATCCTCTGCCGCTCGAATATTACAATCAATCAATATTTTTTTTCCCACATCAGTATCGACCAAAGTCATATCGCCATTGCCAACAGGAAAAAATGTTATCTTCGCAGCCATAAGAGATCCTTTTGTGTAAGTTTTAGTCGGTGTAAATGTTTTAAACTTCGGTCTTTTTCTTCACGTGCGTTTCTTTTAATGCGCCATCTATCCTTGCTTTCACATAATTTGTTTGTTTCCTGTACGCAAACGCAAACAAAACAATTAAACCAGTTAGTACAATCAACAAAGAGTATTCTGACAAAAAGGAATTAGTTAGCTTTATCTGTTCATAAAGGACGACAATAAAAAGGCAAAAGAAGGTTGATATCAAAGTCCTATACACATTGTTTTCTTCTGATAGTAATGAGATTTTTTCATCTATCTTGCAGGCAGAGATATACGTTTCATATGGTGCAAATTCGATGAACCTAGTTTTTTTAAACAATGGTTCAATAATGATCGAGCCTACGCGGCTTATTACAATTCCGTAAAAATAATAGACAAATACACCGATGACAAGGTTGTCAAATAGTAGTTGTAGACTCGTCATATTACTACCAATACCGGCCAACAAAATCCCAGGAAAAAGGTAGTTAAATATTTTGTATGACGACAGCTTTTCCAAGACTACCTTTAAATCCATTCACACTTCCTCACTATTAATTGATCGGCTGCTCAAATAAAATTGTTTTCCAATGATAAAAATAATCAGCTCGGTGCTCGACAGAAAACCCCTGACAGCTCTTATCGACCTGATGCCGAGAGTTCATTTCAATTGCCTCAACTCGCTAATTCGTCCTGGAGGAAAATGACGATAGAAAGTTGTCCTTCCAATCTCAAGGTGCTTGATGATATCTGATATGAATGGATAATTTTCGGTATCTTTAAGCATTGACTCAGCATTGCGAATTTTTTCCTCAGTCATACTCGGTGGACGACCACCTCGACGCCCTCTTTTATGAGCAGCGATAAGACCGGCACGAGTGTTTTCAACAATCAACTCTCTCTGAAATTCATCGAAAGCGGCGGTCATATGAAAGAACAAACGCCCCTCAAGTGTTCCCGTATCGATATTCTGAGTAAGGACCTTCAGCTTTATATTGCGTTGGTCAAGGTCATGGGCGGTGGTAATAATCTGCCTGATGGAGCGTGCCAGTCGTGACATTTTCCAGACAACAAGCGTATCTCCTTCCCTCATATAATCTAACGCTGCTTTCAGTTGGGACCGTTCCTTGTGAGAACCGGATATTTTTTCGACAAAAACCCGTTCACATCCTGCATGTTCTAGGGCATCGGTTTGCATCTGCGGGTTCTTATCAATTGTTGAAACTCTAGCATATCCAATAAGCATTATTTTTATCCCAAAAACAATTTTACTTGAGAATAACAGAACAAAAGTTTTAGAACAATGTTTTGAAACATAATAATATGTTTTTTTGTTTGGAGTGATTGTCATTTTCAGAAGTCGTTAGCACCAAATGTCAAAAGTCGAGTGCACTATTTATGTGAAGGCGAAAAGAAGAGAGACAGCCGATCTGTTAGGTTTGAGTTATAGGGGTTTAGTCAAAGAACCCCATTTAAAGGTTATTCACTTCGTCTCCCAAGGTCTTACCAACCTTGAACTTAACATAAGTCTTTGCGGGAAGATCAATTGATTTCCCGGTTTGAGGATTTCTGCCGGTTCTAGCTTCTCTCCTGGAAGTAGAAAAACTCCCGAAACCAACTAAAAATACTTTGTCGCCTTTCTTGAGTGTTTCCCTGATTCCTGCAAGAGTACCGTTCAATGCATCTTCAGCTTGAGTTTTACTCAGATTTGCAGATTTTGAAATGTAGTCAACAAGCTCTTTCTTGTTCATAATTTTCCCCTCGTTGTTTTGATTCATATCTTTGGAATTTCAGATCAGCTCTTCTGTTTTTTTCAATTCAATGTAGATTTCGTGTTGCCGCCGGTTGGATTTGGTTTATTTCTTTTTTCAAGAAACATTTACTGAATTATGAACGAGTTATCCAATCAACAGCGCGATCATGTTCATATGTAACCAAAGCGTCTATTCCGGCACTTTTAAATATATCAACAACAGGAGCATAATAAATACCCCATTATGCAAACCTTTGCATAATTGTTCCATTGAATTTCAGACCACATCATTGAGCCAAAAAAAACAACAATCCGACTAGATACAGGAGTCAGGATTTGGTAAGTATATTCGTCCAGGCAAGCTTTTTTGTCTGGCAATAAGTATCATCAGGTGTGGTAGTTGGCCATTTTTGCCTTGTTCGATGAGAGGAAAAAGTCAAAATAGGGGGAAAGACAATAGATTCAACAGTCTAAAAAACGGATCCATATCCCGCATTCACGGACTGCATACGGCATGAACCGAACAGCCAACACCTTCTATCGGTAATTGCCTTTGCACTTACTATAGGTTTTCTTTTACCAACTAGCTGGATGACAAGCAGGAATCTTGCGAATTCATTCGCTTTTACCAGGACGACAGGGATCGCTCAGTCAAAGTGTAGAGATGATTCAAACAGTCACTTCATACTGTTTTTAGATACCCCGAATGTCTACCTTAATGTGATAAAGTATTCCAGAGAATTTGAAATAATGAATATTCGAAGAAAAGACCTCATACATGAACGAACCAACAGAGGACAAAAGCTGAGCAATCACCAAAGCCAGATGAAAAGTACAGAGCTTGAGCGAATTGCAGAAATATCAAAGTTAAAAGAAAAACTTGTCAAAGAGGTGCACCGACGAAAAAGAGCAGAGTATGAGCGAAGGCAAAGCGAAAAAATGGGAGCATTTGGTCTTCTAGCCAGCGAGGTTGCCCATGATTTGAATAATATTCTTGCTGGAATAGTAAGCTATCCTGAGCTTTTGTTGGCAAAGCTCGATTGTAGCAATGAGCTCTATCAGCCGATGAAAGAGATTCATGAAGCTGGTAAACGCGCTGCAACGGTGGCTGCCGACCTTTTATCAATAGCAAGAGATGCGGCAATGGATCACTCTCATTGCAATCTTAACAATCTTGTATATGAGTATTTCTCTTCACTCGAATATCAACATCTGAAGTCTAACTCTCATGGAACTACGTACAGGTTCAACCTTGAAGCAGAGAGAGCTGATATACTAGGTTCGTCTGTGCACGTGAAAAATTGTCTCATGAACCTCATTACAAATGCTGTGGAATCTATAGGCAACGCCGGCATAATAACTGTTGCCACCTATAATTCTTCAGAATTACTTGAGATTGAAGGGGTAGAGAAGATAACCGAATCTGTTGTTCTCTCGATTCATGATAATGGCCCCGGCATCACCCAAAAGGATCAAAAACACATATTTGATCCTTTTTACAGTACAAAACCTATGGAAAAAAGCGGCAGTGGGCTCGGTTTAGCAATAGTTTTGAGAAATATGAAGAACCATAATGGAAAGGTCAATGTGGAGAGCGACGCTAATGGTACCTGTTTTAAACTTCTTTTCCCAGTCCCTGCAGTCTAACCTTGGTAGACGGAAAGAAAGCCAGGATAGGTGTCTTAAAGATCTTCTCTACGACCGCTATTTGGTGCTAAACTCAATAGATAATTTCGCCCAAATGTTTAGTTTCACTCAACAATAGGCTCTCGATAAGCAAGAAGCTTTAGGTTTTTAAAACTCAAACCATCAACAATTGGTGGGTCAATGAATACCGGTGATGAAGGTTTAAGTTCTACTGAGGTTCTTTTGAAATCTTCATAATCTTGGTAAATCTTACCTATCGGTTCGATGTAAAAACCTGAGACATCACAATGACAAGCAAAATGGAAATACTGCTGGAAATTTTTAGTGCTGTGTCCAATATAGACACGCCCTTCACTGTCCGTTTTTAAATGAACGATATAGTGCAGACCGGCGGCATCGGACTTCATTTTGGCCCTCTGCTCTTCTCTGTGTTTAATCCAAATGTTGATATCTTTGTCCAATGTTAAATTTTAGATAAATTTTTTATATTCATGAAAACATTTAAAATGTCTACAGGAGGCAATGTTAACACTTATTTCAATATAGAATTGAATCACAAATAAATTGACAAAGCAAATCATGTCAGGCTAGACCTTCTGTTCAAGGAGCAATGTTTTTGACTTTGGTAGGTATGTTTGATAGTACATTAGTAAAATGGCGGCAGACAAGATGACAAAAAAGCTGGTATTAGGGTGTAACTGATGACAGATTCTTCACTTAAAGCAGAAAAGCACCAGGAATATCTCAACGAGCATGAGCGTCTGGCAAAGCTATTTGTCACAGATAGGTTCGCTTTTGAGATGGAGCGAAAGCGTCTTATCGATGAAGAGATAGACGACCTATGTTGGAGTGATAAAACCAAAGAGCGGATAAGGGCACAGCAAAAAGATTTGGACAGGGTACTTAAAGGGGCCGGATCTACCAAAAATCGGTTGGCCATGATCCAAGCTTTAATGTGGCATCATGTGGTTAACAATTCGCAACCGGCTTTGCAACAATACCTCAAATCTTTACATTCGTTCAAAAAGATCAATATTAACAGACCAGCGTTGTCCCTTGTAAAAAATAACACTTAAGAAGCGCATCTTGCTTGGCTTTTCGTTTCCTTGAAAATAAACCAGCTGCAACAGAATGATTTTGTTGCGATATAAAGATTCTGCGAACAATTTCGCCCGAATCGTTGCGGTCCCACCTCTTCGTTAGCATCTAAATCTCCGGACAAACATCTTGACATTTATCCGGAGATCTTTTTGTCTTGATTCGTTTTAAGCTACCTTGAATCTACTTACTAAGCCACTCAGCTGTTCAGCCAGTTTTGAAAGCTCATTTGCACTTTGGTTTACATTTTGGCTACTGCTATTTATTTCGGAGGAGCCATTACTAATCTCAGTAATGTCTCGGTTAATATCCTGAATAGCAACTGAACTCTGGGCAACATTCTCATTCACCTCGCCTATACCTCCGGCAGCTTGCGCTACATTTTCTGAAATTTCAGAAGTGGCGGCCGATTGCTGTTCAACAGCGGATGCGATAGTAGTGATAACATCATTAATTTCATTAATGACTTCAGAGATGGTTTTAATGTCAGAAATGGTTGAACTGGTAGTGCCCTGCATCCCTTCTATTTGAACCTTGATGTCTACTGTCGCTTCAGCCGTTTGTTTGGCGAGTTCCTTGATTTCGTTTGCTACGACGGCAAAACCTTTGCCTGCCTCTCCTGCTCGTGCAGCTTCAATAGTTGCATTAAGTGCTAGCAAATTTGTCTGTTCGGAGATCTCTGTTATTACCTCTGTAACCTTACCTATTTTATCCGCAGCAGTACCCAAGTCGGTCACCTTTCTGGCACTCTCTTGTGATTGGATTACTGCATTTTCAGAAATTGTTTTAGCTCTTGAGGCACTACCGGCAATCTCACTAACAGTGGTAGACATCTCTTCAGCAGCAGTAGCAACCATACCAACATTGCTCGCTGACTGCTCCATTGCTGCTGAAACAGAACTCATATTGACACTCATTTCCTCGGAGGCTGATGCGACACTGTTCGCTCGTTCTGATGCACCAGCAGAGGTTGTTGAAAGTTGCGTGGATATGGCTGCTAACTCTGTTGAAGACGAGGACAAGGTATTAACCCCTGAAATAATATCTTTGATCATGCTGCCAAGTTCAGAGACTGTCTTGCTGAGCGCTGTGGACATCTTGCCAACTTCATCTTGTTGGTCAATTACAAGGGTGGAAGTAAAATCTCCTTTGGCGACCTTGTCGACAAAGGCGACAACCTTTTGAACCGGTCCCGTGATACCTTTAGTAACCAGAATTGCACAGAACAAAGCGAGGACAACACCGATGCCTACGGCGAACAAAATCACGGTTTCAAGCAATTTAGCGTTATGTTTTGATGTGTTGACCGTATGGGTCGAAATTTCCCCATTGAGCGAGATGATTTTATCGAGTAAATTTGTAGCGTTGATTTGATGCTCGTGGGCAATCTCAAGAAGTTGGTGTGCAGCTTCTTTGTGCGAGTCATCAGCATTTTTTGCTAGATCGATCATTTTATTGAACTCGCCAAAGGTGCTTTCCATACTGGCAACTATCTGGGTTGTATAAAAAGAACTGGCTTCATCGGTTTTGCCTTCAGTTGCAAGCTTCTTGACCTTTTGTACTCTCTTATGAAACCTGTCGTGCATTGGCAAAATATCCTGTAACACTTGTTTCATTTGAGGGTTGGAGGTTTCAAATGTTGCCAACCATTTGCCGAAGTTGCAAGCATGCTGGTCATCACCTCCATCGAAGGATTTGCCATCCTTCAACAATTTGAGCACGTTTGTGGCAACCTTGTAGTGATCGCCACGGAATTTTTCAAGATTTTTCCAAAGCTCTACATGATTACCCAAATCCAACGAATCAACTTCATGCAACAAATCGAGATAAACTCCATTGCTTTCACGCCATTTTTGCCATTCCACTCCTAGTTGCTCCCATAACTCACTCTCCTCTAGAGAATGAGGCAAAGACTCGTAGGTTTTCCAGGCAACTTCATATGTCTCTCGAGCTTTGTTGATATTATCGTATTGATGCTGATGGAGTTCCTTGTCCAACCCGGGAATAAGTAGATTGGCCATGGCGGAATTCAAACCATTGACGCTTGTTTTTATTATTTGAAGACTCTGCACTCCCGGTAAGCGCACCATGCCAACTTCTTCAATAGCCTTATCGCTCTTAACAGCGCCGTAATAACCGAGAATTCCAAGAGATACACTTATGAGTGTGACAAAACCGAATGACAGGAACATTTTTGTTGTAAGTTGTAGATTTTTAAACATTTTCCCTCAAATTGTTTAGTTTTTATCTTATGAATCATTACCTTTTAATTACATATGATTAATTTTGCCCTGAGCACTGCTAATTTTGGTTCTTCAGACTGAAGCGTACTTGATTTGAGAAAAAAGTCATTTCTCAGAGACTTCTAAAAACTATGATGAAAGCAACATATTGATAAAATAAGTATTAATATACATAACCGTATATTCCTGTTCAAATGCCTCTGCTTGTCCATATTGCTGAACAGCTGTAACTATTAAAGCATATCGTTAACATTCAAATCAAATCTAAAAATCAACATCTGATTTTATTTACTAAAAATTTAAACTCCTCCAGCTATTCCCATTTTGGCGCCAGCTTGGTTTTGCTAACCTAAAATTGACCATTACATAATATTCTCATGTTAGAAGGAAGAATCGGAAACTTAAGCCCGAAATAATTATTTTCTACGGCATTGAGGTAAATATCGTTGAGGAACTGACCCGTGCGTTGTTTGTGGGGATTTATTATCCTAAAGGTCTAATTCTTATCTGTTTTTAGCAAACCACGCGTGGATTAACCCTGCTTGGAAGAAATGTATAGGGGTCTTAAAACCTCCTTCTTTTATAATTGAAGCTATGGAATCTGGTGGTAGCATAGCTACGCTTTTAGAGTACGCAACCTTCATTCGTTCTACATCTTCAGATGATGTTTTCCTTGCTGACATTACACCATACCAAAGACGAAGCAAATCCTCGTATTTTTCTGAATTAATGTCCACAGATAAATCAGCGTTAATTAAAATCGCATCAGATCGAAGTCTTTTACTAATTTCATTGAAGAATGCTGAGCGATTTTCTCGTTCTAGGACAAATTGTGAGACTAGACAACAAGTCGCACCATTATATAACTCTTTGTTTGGAAGGGTTTCAAGATAACCTTCATGAAAATCACATCTAGATTTCAACCCTTCCTCTTCCAAACTACTACGACAAACATCAAGCATGGCTTTTGAGGGTTCTACTGCAGTGAACGTCCATCCTGGATTTTTTCTAGCTAGATGAATTAATTCTTTTCCAGTTCCGACACCTACACAAAGTAGTCGAGACCTATTAGACAATTCAGCAAAAATTGAATCTAAAAAAAAGAACAAACTTTCATATATAGGTGCCATATTTAACCATTGGCTATCGTAGCCAGAGGCTTGTTTTTCGAACACTTGAATAATTTCATCTTTATGCACTAATTTACCTTTTATGTCTAAGAAGTTATTCTCCTGTTTCCTCAATCTCTGAAACAGAGAAATGGCTGACAACGCAAAATGTTTCAGTTGACCTACTCTGTATAATGACGACTGTTCTGAATATCAAGTTAACAGGACAAAAGGCATCAGTTCTTTTATGATTCTAAACAGAATGGAATCATGTCAGTCTACCCGATAAATCCGATGATTGTCTAGATAAAGTGTACTCTATACTGACGTCAGGTGCTTGTTACAATACGCGTCAGTATAGAATCCTTTTTTTATTTCTTGACACATATTTTCTGGAGTCTTAAACTTCAACCTGACACTCTAGCCAGGAGGCGAGATGAAGGGGCATAGAATAGGTTATATCCGAGTAAGCACTCTCGATCAGAATCCGGAACGACAACTCGAAAACGTTCACGTTGATAAGGCTTTTACCGACAAAGCATCGGGTAAAGACGTTCATCGGCCACAGCTGTCTCTACTTCTTTCTTTTGTTCGTGAAGGCGATACCGTGGTTGTACACAGCATGGACCGATTGGCTCGCAACCTTGACGATCTACGCCGTTTAGTTCAGAAACTGACACACCGTGGAGTTAGTATCGAGTTTGTTAAAGAAAACTTGACGTTTACAGGTGAAGACTCCCCAATGGCAAATCTCTTACTATCAGTCATGGGAGCATTTGCAGAATTCGAACGAGCGTTGATCCGTGAACGTCAAAGGGAGGGGATAGCGCTGGCTAAGCAACGAGGTGCATATCGTGGACGAAAGCGGGCACTATCCGATGCGGACATAGCTGTCGTGAAATCCCGTGTGGTTGCTGGCGATAAAAAAACAGACATCGCCCGTGATTATCGGGTCAGTCGTGAAACGCTCTATCAGTATTTAAGAAAAAAATAATCATGCCACGTAACTGATCGTTGTCCATCTTCTGATCATGGGAAATGGCTTTATTTAGCTCAGCGCTATAGGGCTTATCAATTTAAAATTTTGTGTCCATTTTTCTACCTGCGGGGATTTAATGCCTGTCGATTTTTTAAACAAAGAGCAAAAGACTGGTTACGGTCAGTTTTCCGAAGAACCAAACGAGGCTCAGCTTGCCCGCTATTTTTTACTCGATGAGGTTGACACGGCCTTTATTTCTGAACGACGCGGAGGACAAAATCAGCTAGGGTTTGCACTGCAAATTACCGTTGCCAGGTTTTTAGGAACTTTCCTTCCTGATCTCACCGTCGTACCGCAAAATGTTAAGGTCTTCATTGCGAATCAATTGTCGATAAAAGACATTAGGTTATTATCTGGCTACGCCCAACGAGATAACACCAGATGGGAGCACATGGCTCTGATCCGCGAAAAGTATGGTTATCACGATTTTGGTAGCCCGCCCTGGTCGTTTCGTCTCAGTCGACTTCTCTACTCTCGTGCCTGGATTAGTAACGAGAGACCAAGCCTGATGTTTGATTTTGCTACAGCCTGGCTCATTCAGCACAAGGTATTGCTTCCTGGAGTGACAACACTCATACGTTTGATTGCTGAGATCCGAGAACGAGCCACTAACCGCTTATGGCAGCGACTCTCGAAACTCCCATCAGATGAACAGAAAGTAGAACTGGATCAGTTGTTGGAGATTTCGGAAGGATTACACAATTCCCAGTTTTGGCAGCGGGGACATTCGTACGAAAAGATACGGTTTTAAGTTGTAGAGAAATATTCACTCTTAATATCAATTACTTATTCTATCATAAAAAATGTATATCTAATCTTATTTCTCAAAACTATGATGAAAGCAACATAGGGTGTAGTTAAACATTTGGACTGAATCCTTCACAATCAAGAGTCATTGCGTCAGCTTTAAAGGTATCCTGTGCTTTTTCAACCATTTATATAAATTAGGTAAGGAGGTCTTGTACCTCTTGGCAACAAACGTCTTTGAGCTACCATTCTTTAGCAAAGCCTCAATCTCTGGCTTAAAATCATCAAGTTTTGATTTACCGTATCCCTTTGGTCTTCCCAGTATTTTCCCACTTTTTCTTGCGGCCGCTAGTCCTTGCTTTGTCCGTTCTGAAATCAAATCCCGTTCTATTTCTGCAAATAAACCAAACATGGTAATCATCGTTTTGGTTTGAATATCCTGCTTTCCATTAATCTTGATGGATTCTTTGACAGCAACGAGCCGAACTTGTTCCTTGATGAGCGTATCCACGATTTGTATAATCTGGCCGACACTTCGTCCCAACCGAGAAAGCTCGCTCACCAACAGCAAATCTCCTGCCTGTAAATTTTCCAGTAGTTTATCAATTTTTCGATCTTTGGTAGATTTTCGAGAAGAAATTTCAATTTCGATAAACGTATCTATTTTGATATCGTTTCGACGAGCGTATTCATGCAGTTCAAGTTTTTGAACATTAAGGTCTTGCGCTCCTGTCGAAATCCGCAAGTAGGCGATAACTCGAGGGGGAGAATCTGTTTCACTTTGGCTCATGTTAACTCGATTTTCTGAAGCATTTGGGGAGAATTCAACTAAAACTAATAAAAAGAACTTTTAGTTTACATTTATGCTATCTATAATGCAACCGTATTTGGTTACTCTTTTTAAGGCTTCTTAACGCTCGTTTTCAGTTCATAAAAGAGGTAGATATGTCCCGTCTGAAAATACTCAACAAAAATGACATCAAAGCCTTTGATTCTCCACCTGGTTTCAGTGGCGAAGATCGTAAGCGATTCTTCTATCTGCCCCAATGGGCTAGTGAGTTTGTTGAAACCTTCCGGACTCCGACCAATAAAATCGGTTTCGTCCTACAACTTGGGTATTTTAAAGCCACCAACAGATTTTTTATATCCCGGAAATATCTCCAAAATGATATTGAATTCATTGTCAGGAAATTACAATTACAAGTCGAACAGGTTCACATTGAAAATTATACTGATGCGACCTTCATTAGACATAAAAAAATAATTCTCGAAAAACTTGGTTATCAACCATTTCATGAAAAAGGAAAAGTTCTTCTGCAGGATGAAGCTATCTCTTTATGTTCTAGGCAGACCAAGCCTCGCTTAATGTTCATGTCTTTGGTTGAATTTTTAAGAGAAAAGAAAATTGAAGTTCCCAATTACCACACCTTTTCTGAAATTATCACGGATTCTCTCCGAAATTATGAAAAGATCATACTTGCTTCCATTGAAAAAAATTTATCAACCGAAGAGAAAAAAATTCTCGACAGCTTGCTTGAGTTTGGAGATGAATATCAGGATGGAGAAAAAAAGGACTCAAAAATCAAGCGATACAAAATCACGTTACTCAAGAAAAGTAACCAGTCTACTAGGCCAACAAAGATCAAAGAAAATATCCAGGATTTACAATGTCTTGAGTCCTTGTTCCAAGAAATAGAACCCGTCATTAAAAAGTTGAACCTATCGTCAGAACTGATTCAATACTACGCTCAATCGGTAATAAAATCACAAGTGTTCCAAACCAGTCGTAGGGAAAATAGAAAATATTTACTCTTAATAGCCTTTGTCGCTCACCAGTATTACCGACTAAATGACGTCCTGATCGAAGTGTTGATGCAATCTGTGCAGAGTAAATTAAACACCATTGAGAGGGAACATAAGGAAAATTTCTATAATCTGCGTCAGGAACGGCAAAAAATACTGGCCACTTTTTCACAAAAGGTGACCAATCATTTAAGCACCATTAAGGATGCCAAATCAATTTTAGATAATCAAATTTTATCAGCCGATGAGAAGGTGGGTAACCTGATGGCCTTATTCTCAGAAGAATTCGAAAAAAGTTCCACCACTATTGAGAATCAATTAAACCGGATCGGACAAGAGTCCAAGCGGATCACCAAAAACACGGATTACTACGACCTTCTTGAAGCTAATTCAATCAAGCTGCAAAATCGTGCTTCCGAGATAGTTAAAAATCTTCAATTCAACCACAATACCTCAAATAACAAGCTCACCCAAGCCATAGAACATTACCGCCAGAAAGACGGCAATTTGGGCCACAATGCTCCGACTGATTTTCTTGACGCCGATGAACAAGAATTAGTGGTTGCTGATGAAGGGAAACTCAAAATCTCACTTTATAAAGTTCTGCTCTTTTCAAAGGTAGCCGATGGAATTCGATCCGGAGCTTTAAATCTCAAGTATTCCTATAAATACAAGGCATTTGATGATTATCTGATTTCACCGAAGGTTTGGGATGCCCGCAAAGGTGAGCTGCTGGAAAAAGCGGGATTACTTGAGATGAAAGATTTTTCATATTTCGAAGCTTTGCTCAGGGAGACGTTGCAGGATCAATTCAGAATCACCAATGAAAATATCAACCAGGGAAATAATAAATACGCAACTATTGGCAAAAACCGCGAGCTAAAAGTAAAAACACCAAAACAAGAGAAGGAGTTACCGGAAACAGAAATTGATCTTTTTCCAAAAAATCGATTCATTTCTCTTTTTGAAGTTCTGGCCACGGTTAACCGGGCTTGTCGATTTACCGACTGTTTTGAACATTGGCAGGTGAAACACAACCGCGACAAACCAGCCAACAAGACCTTTTTTGCAGGAGCTATTGGCTATGGTTGCAATTTGGGGATTCGAAGAACTGCTAAGATCTCAAAAAACATCAATCAAAACGAATTAGAAAATACGATCAATTGGTATTTTTCCTATGACAATACTCTCCGTGCTAATGATAAAATTCTAGCGTTTTTAGATCGATTACAGCTTCTTCGCTTATTCAAACAAAACCAGAATATCACTCACACCAGCAGTGATGGTCAAAAATTCACTATCGGTGTGGAATCATTAAATGCCAACTCTTCCTTCAAATATTTTGGTAAAGGCAAAGGGGTCAGTGTTTACAGTTTTATTGATGAAAGCCATCGTTTATCATTTTCCACCGTAATTAATCCGGCAGAAAGAGAAGCTGCATATGTGATTGACGGCCTCATGCACAATGATGTGGTGCAAAGTGATATTCATTCCACTGACACCCATGGTTACAGTGAGATGATTTTTGCTGTCACTCATTTGCTCGGTATTTCTTTTGCACCCAGAATTAAAAAGTTTAAAGATCAACAATTGTACAGTTTTGAGAGCCCAGCAGCATTGAAAGCTTGTGGTTATAAGGTTTTACCAAAAAAGAAAATTAACACCAAGATTATCCAGGAGCAATGGGATAATATTCTTCGTTTTATCGCAACTATAAAGCTCAAAGAGACAACCGCTTCACAATTATTCAAAAGACTAAGCTCTTATTCTCGGCAGCATCCACTTTATCGGGCACTAAAACAGTTTGGTCGCATTATCAAAACGATTTTCCTCCTCAAATATATTGATGATGTAGAACTCAGGCAGATGATCGAAAAACAGCTTAACAAACTGGAAAGCTCCAACAAGTTTGGCAAAGCTGTCTTTTATGGAAGAAATCAAGAGTTTCAGTATTCAACCAAAGAAGAACAATTGATTGCTGATGGGTGCAAACGGCTAATTGAGAATGCTATTATCTGCTGGAATTACATGTACCTTTCTCAAAGGATGCATGACACAATTTCAGAAAGAGAAAGGAATAATCTGATTCATGCTATCAAAAACGGTTCAGTGGTCGCATGGCAACATATTAACCTGCAAGGTGAGTTTGATTTCTCAGAGGAGGTCTTGAAGGATTCAATAGAATTTAAGCTTCCAGAAATATTGGAGCTACAGGTGTAATAAAATGGGAAGTGAAATATTTATTGTAAGTCTTGCGGTGTCTGATATTAGATGAAATCCTATGAAGGATTTCGCCCAATTGTTTAATTACACCCAAGAAACTGAATGGGCGGAATTCAAGCACAACGCGATTAGGCCGGAAGATCTTGGAGAGTATATCTCCGCATTGGCCAATGCTGCCGCTTTACAGGGGAAACCGTTTGCTTATTTAGTGTGGGGTGTTCAGAATGATAGTCATGATGTTGTTGGTACAGACTTTAGCCCGGGAAGAGCACGACATAAACAACAGGAATTGGAAAGTTGGTTATTGCAGAAGCTGGAGCCCAAAATAGATTTCTTTTTTTATGATTTTACTGCACCAAATGATCAGCCAGTGGTGATACTGGAGATTCAAGCGGCCAACCATACCCCTGTTCGTTTTGATGGTATGGAATATATCCGTATTGGTTCGTACAAAAAGCCTTTGGGGAAACACCCTGAAAAAGAACGCGCTCTGTGGCGAGTGTTTGACCGAAAGCCATTTGAATATCAATTGGCAATGGAAAGTATCTCAGCTGAACAGGTGCTGAAATTACTTGATTATCCGGCTTATTTTAATTTAACAGATGTGCCATTACCAGAGGGACGAGAAGGTATTCTGGCGAATTTGCAAGCTGATGATTTGATCCATAAAAATACTTCCGGATTATGGGATATTTCCAATCTTGGCGCTATCTTATTTGCAAAGGAATTGAAACCTTTCCGGCATTTAGCAAGAAAGGCGGTACGATTGGTCCTTTATAGAGGCAATGACCGGTACGAGACGATTCGCGAATTAGGCGGTACTAAGGGATATGCTGTAGGTTTTGAAGGTTTAATTGACTATATCAGTACTCTTTTGCCTTCGAATGAAGAAATTGGAAAAGCTTTCCGTCAAGCGGTACCTATGTATCCGGAGTTGGCCATTCGTGAACTTGTGGCCAATGCATTGATCCACCAGGATTTTCATATCACCGGTACCGGACCGATGATCGAGATTTTTGCAGATCGCATGGAAATTACCAATCCAGGATTACCCTTGATCGAGGTTGACCGTTTTCTGGATTCACCTCCGCGAAGCAGAAATGAGGGAATTGCGGCATTAATGCGGCGGGTTAATATCTGTGAAGAGCGTGGCAGTGGGATTGATAAAGTGGTGTCGCAAACTGAGATCTATCAATTACCTGCGCCAATTTTTGAGACCTATCAAGACCACACACGAGTAGTTCTGTTTGCGCACCGTGAATTTAAAGACATGGATATTCAAGAGCGTGTTAGAGCAACTTATTTGCACTGCGTGCTGCGCTATCTTAATCGTCAACCCATGAACAATACAACTCTGCGTGGACGTTTTGGCATTGATACAAAAAATAGTGCTATGGTGAGCAGGATCATTAAGCAAGCCGTTGAGGCTGGCAGAATCAAACCCTACGACGAAAGTGCAGGGGCTAAAGCTATGCGTTACATACCTTGGTGGGCATAAGTATATTTCATTTGTTTGACCGTTGCTTGACTCAGTTCGGGCGATGGACAAGGAAAACCATGGTGTCCAAGCTAATAATGTCGTAAAAACGAAATGTTGAGTGGCGTTTTGGTAGCTGGATTTGTTTGACTGCTTTGACATTTACCTGTCGTGAGCAAATTGTTTTCCACAAACAATTTATTGATATATCTCTGGAAGAGTGCATTGGCGGCTTACTTGACATATTTAACGAAAATGGTAAGCGTGGAAACATAACAAATAAAGAAACCATTCCACTTCTCTCAAGGAGTGATGTCGTGAATATTGGAACTCTCAGCATAATTGCAGGGTTGGTTCTCCTGGTCCTTGTAAAATTATTTTTCAAGGATGAGGATGATCAGAATGAAGGGCTTCATGGAGTAGACCAGGATAGCTTGACCGGTACTGATGCGTCTGATGATCCGGGTTTGGCTCATTTACCCGGTAACTCATACCATTATAGTTGGTCAGCAAATCATTCTGACCAAGAATGAAAGGGCTTTTTCCCGCCTTCCCATTGTGATTTGAAATCATCTATTTTTTCTCAAAGACACTGCCTTTCCAAAAATCTTTATCGTTTGTTGGTGGTGTAGAAGCTGCATCACCATGAATGACCCTGCCGGAAGGCAGAATGATTCCTCCATCTTGTTTCTGTGGCTCAACCAGATTGCCTTCGTAATAAAAAGAGGGGTTCCTGTAGAAATCATGAGTTGGTCTCGGGGGTGAACCTTTGTTCAATCCGGCCATGTCTTTCATCAGGTCTCCTGCAGTAGTATGAATCCGGCCTTGGCCCGATTCCTCAGTGCGATTTCTGTTGCGAATGTCGTGGGCTGGATCAGTGACGGAAGCTGCATTGGGATTGTCCATTGGAATATCTGAGTGTGGCTTTGCGAGAGTGCCATCTTTGAGTCCATAGGTTTTTGATCCGGCAACGCTTGCAGCCATTCCAATGTCTTGCTTAAAAACTTGGTCTTGGACGCGATCTCTTGTGCCGGCAATGGTATTGCCTACTGTATCGGCAGTGCTTCCCCAACCATAGCCATTGCCACTGACAAAGCCGGTAACAATGGCTTTCATATTGTCCACGCCCTGACTTCCCTGCTGGGTCAGAAAATGATTGAAGTCGCTTATGGTGCGCCGTATGTTTTCGGGCGATTCATCTCCATAGCGTTCTGTGGCGTAATTTCTGACTAGAGCTGTGGTAAGGTCGGCCCCGTACGATTCTGTGGAGCTTCTCATTTCTCTGGCATCATTTAGGTACGAATATGCCTCAGTCGCTCCTATCTGTTTTGCCAGTTTCGTCATGTAATCGAGGCTTTTTGAATCCTGTAGTGTCTGTTGAAGAGATTCGGATCGTACTTGTGAAGCAGTATTTTCAAAAGCTTTGGCAGTTTCTTCAGAAACGTTGAAGTTTACAGCCTCGTTATCGTTGCCAACAACGGCAATTTGACCATTACCACTAAGTATTCTCTTAAATCCAGACCCTACTGTGGCTTGGAATTGTGCGCGTGTAGTTTCATCCATAGAGTGAACAAAACTGGACTTATCGCTCATTGCTCGCTTCCAGTTCTCTCGAGTCGCATTATCGAGTCGAGTTGTGAAAGCACTGGCTTCACTGCTGGTCAGGCTGGCCCTTTTCGCTGCATCCATAGCCAGTTGCCAATTATGACTCTTGCCGAGACTGTTTGAAGCAGCGACAATCTGTTGCTGTTGGGCCATGGCCCCCACTGTGATGGGATTCAGACCATTGACTGCTGCGTGAGTGGTGTGGTGAGTTCCGGAACTGTCGACCGAGTAGGCAGCTCGACCCTCAGCCATGGTGTCAACGGCGACTCCATTGCCGCCTTCACCGGTGGTAGTGACTGTGGTTGAGCCATCCGGATTGACGGTTTCTGATTTTGTTCGAGTGGTGCTGCCGTCAGGACCGGTTGAGACTTCGACAGGGCCTGAGCCTGTCCCTGCACTTACCCTTGCCGAAGCCATCATTGTAGCCATTTCACTGTCTGATGTTCCCGGAGGTATCTGTCCAGATTCCTGCAGGGAGTTTTTCGCGTTCATGGCAGCGGTATATCCACCAACTGAGCGGTGGGTGCTCCAGGCTTGCGCCGCTGCCATGTTGGAAAACCGGTGCTCCGGCATACCGGCAAGCAATCCGGCCGCACGCACCTGCTGGTTCATGGCTGCAGACGTACCTTCCGGGGTGAGCAGTTGCCCGGCTTGTGCGCCTGCGGATTGCACTATTCTGCTGAGGTTGCCGGCAAGCATGGCAAGGGCATGGCCGCCGAAGCGAATAAGCATCATCGAGAAAAAACTTGCCAGCATGATACCGGCCGAGCGAATCACTCCAAACATTGACAGCAACTTGATGGAGATGGTCGGAAATGCCGCCATGGCATAGACGCCGAGATTCGATTGCCGCATATCTTCAAAGGCGTAGGAGGCATAATCCATGGCCGCTCCGTGGATCACGGCATCGGTAATCCCCCAGGTGGTGAGAAACACGAAAAAGCCGAACATCACCGATACGGCCTTGCCGGCAACGGGGGTAAAGAGAAAGAGGACCAGAAAGGGAATAACGCCAATGGCGATGGCGGTCATGACAGCCCGGATGATTGGGATCCACTCGTTCATGGTGAGGCCGATGCCAAGACCGGTGGAGGTGATCTTGCGATTGCTCTCCATGAGCATGGATGTTTCGTAATCGTCCTGGAAATAAAAGTTATAGAGGATTTCGGCGATCTGGCGTTGCTGGATGATCTTTTCCGGGGTGGTGGCGGTGCCGGTGGTAAAATTCAGGGTACTGGTGAGCAGTGTTTTGCAGGTGTTCAATTCAACCGCGTTGGCTGGATCAAAATAGGCCTTGCTGCAGACCTTCTTTATGGCCTCATCGTAATTGGTGGGATTGGCATAAATGGGCTGCAAGCTGTTCCAGGCATCAGTGCAGGTGACGTTGGTCCCTTCCGGGTGAGTGGCATCATAATAGACGGTATAGACTGCGGGATTGACGGCTGCGCTCAGGTCGCCCAGAAAATCCGAGGTGTTGTTGCGAAGATCGTCGAGTGACAGTGTGGTGCCTGGACGCAATAGCTCAAAGGTCACACAATCCTTGATGTAGCGGATCATGCTCGTTCTGGCATAGTTGTTCTTTGGGGCTGAGCCCTTGACCGACTCCAGGGCCTTGAAACCAATACCACCGGCGGTCGAGCTAAACTGGGCATCGGGAGCGGCAGCGGTATCGATGATATCGACCATCCCTCTTTCGATCTTGTTGAGAAAGCCTGCGGTAAAGACCACTGCATCCGGTACCTGGCCGATGGTCTGGAATCTGTTCAATACCGGATCGTAGACAGTGATATTGCCCTTGGGCACAAAGAGAGCCAGATAGAGGACTGCGCCAAACAGTACCGGTACTGCCCATACCAAGGGGATGACCCGAGCTCCGGTGGCCGCACGTGCCAGCCAGGCGCTCACCCCGGCGATAAGGCCAAGCACCATGACGACAAAAAGCAAACCCTGGTAACCCGAATCGCTGAAAATGAGGGCTATCTTGGTGAAGGCCTGGGTTATGGGATTGAATCCGCCGTAGGTATAATATTCCATATCCAGGGCAAAAACCGGTCCCGCCGAAAGCAGGAACAGGCAGAAGGAGGCTGCCACGATGATTGGGAGATTGTTTCTCTTCATACGCTTTTTACATCTGCAGTCTTGCCGCGACATCTTTACCATAGCGCCTTGTGATCTCTGCAGTTATCTGCTGCTCGACCTTCTGCATGTGCTCAAGGTAATCCATGATCGTTGACATCTCTTTTGCCGAAGCCACATAGCTTGCCCGGGCAGCGTCTTGAAGCCGTCTGATTCGCGCCTGCATAAGAGAGATATTCTGGTCTGCATGTTCGGCAAAAACCACAGCCGCACAATTCTCGGATGGTTGGCCGGTGGCGGCCTCTGCCTGTTTTTCGAGCATTTCTCTTGCCTTCCAGGCGATGGTCTCGGCCCGTACGTACAGATCCGACAGCATCTGCAGGGCGTAGGCATTGGCGGTGATATCGGCAAGCCCGGCTACAGCTGCCTCTTTCATGCCTGAACCCACGGCAGTTTTGAGGATGGGTAGGGCGGAAAGGGGGCTTGCGGCCAGAAATGTCTCTTCATCCCCGCTGAGTACACCTTTGTTCTCGATTTTATCAGCAATGGAGGTCAGAATATTCTGGACGTATTGGCGTAAGTCACGGTTGGTGTCGGTGATCTGGCTGCAGGTTCCTCCAGAGTTTTTGGCGAACACTTCACCACTGGTGAATGCCTTGATATCGTCCGGGTTATTCTCCGAGCATGGTGGTTCATAGGAAATCTTGTAGGCGTTGGCCGAGCCCTCGAGGTTGACGTCGCCAACCAGGCCGCGAATAAGACTGGTGTAATCGGAAGGCAGGCTGATTTTGCTGCCGACATTGTCAAGCAGGGAGCCACCCGAGAGAAAGGTTGCAGTTATGTCACTATTGCAGCCACTGGTCACCCTTGAGACGTCCGCCGGCTGCGGAACGTTGTTGTTGGCTTGATCCTCGGTGGTGATGATATCCCACATCTCGGAGACACCCTGGCTCAGCTTGTTTTCCTTAATGGAGGTGCCCAGTTTTTCCTTCATCACCTCACTGGAGTGGAAACCGTTTTCATCCATCACCACCCCGACCAGCTCCTTTGCCGCCGCACATTCATCGAGCTGCATCGAGTTGAGCTTGTCGGAGATTGCCTCAAAGTTTTTGATGGTATTGGCGCATTGCTCACAGAGTGTTTTCAAGCCAAGGTCAAAGGCCACTGCAGCCGCACCGGAAAGAATCCCCTGGAGTTTATCCACCAGGTAGTCGGTATTCATGAAGGAGAAACCACCCATGAACACATCGATCCCACCGCAACCGCTCTTGATGCGGGGTGGTTCGATCGTTATCGGATAAGAGACACTGTTTGGCCAGCGGGCGTTGAAACTGCCTCCGGAGTAGTAACCTCGCTGTTGTCCGGAGAGGTAATTGGGGGAAGTAGTGGTTTTTTGATCAAGCCAGTCGTCAACCCAGGCGGATGACGCAACGAAGGGATGCAGTAAAAGCGATATTACCAGAGCTACGGCAAGGAAGGCTACTCGGCGCTTTTCCATGGCTGTTTTCCTTTATCCAAGATTGATGCGGGATCGAACGCTGAACCTTTTTGAAAGTCGTACATCAGGAAGTTGTCTCCCCGAGTGTTTCCTTGCAGGAGGCGGATAGCGCGGTAGAGTTTTCTTTCCAGCTCTGACATTGCGATGACGCCGCTCGCTACGGTCATGTAGTTATCCTGTCCCTTTTTGATAAGGAGCAGGGTCGGGGTAATGGTGATGTTAAAGCGTGCCGCGCTGTTGATATTGCTGCTGATATCCACGGTTTTGATCTGCCAGCCGTATTTGTCGATGAAATACTTGAGTATTCCTGCCTGCTTTTCACAAAAACCGCAGCCGGGACTGACGAAAAATATCAGGGCATGATCGTTGCCGGCGTGATTGATTGTCTGGGATATTTCATCTTGCTGCATGCTGACTCTGGCGGTGACGCCTGGTCCCGTCGTCGGATACACATGATTTACATTGAACAGCTCACCATATTTCTGGGTGACGTACATGGTGGCATTGGTATAGGCGAGGGCTTTGCGACGGGCTAAATCCTGCATGGTCAGGTATTCCAAAATGTTTTGCTCGGATGGGGTTTGAACCGCTTTTTTCTGCAGAACATTCAAGAGTTCCTGGAAGTCGTCTGGGTACATATTCCACAGCTCTTCGATGGAATATGAATCGAGATTTGAAGCTATATTTGGCTTGTCTAAGGATAACTCCGACTGCCTTTTCGTTTCCTCGTGTTCCGGTGGCGGATTTTCGTACCAGAACCAGCCGTGCTTGGTGTCGTTGTAAAATCTATCCTGTTGTTTATGGGGGTGGGGCGCATCGAGATCGGCAGCTGTGGCGTTGCCGGCAGATATCGACAAAAATACGAGCCATAGCCGGAGTAGATCACCAAATCGGCAAAGCTTTATAGAGAATGTCGTCTGCATCGACAAAACCAAAATATTTGGAATCAAAACTGCGTGAATTTGTCCCGACCATGAAATAGCTGTTTTCCGGCACCAGTCCGGAGAACTGAAACTGCGGCAGGGAACGGCCTTTACTGTCTGTCGGTAGCGCTGTTCCTAATAGTTTTTGACCGCAATAGTAGTTTCGTTCAAGATCGGTTGAAAGAATATCCCCAGGACGACAACCGACCTTTTTGATCATGCGGTCATTTCCCGAATCCAGCCCTTTCCGGACAAAGCGTGTATCCTCATGCCTGAACACCAGATAATCCCCAAGCTTGATATCGCGGTCCGATCTGGTGAGAAAAAATATCCGATGCTCCAGCGATGGAGAGGTAGAAACAATGAGCCGCTCCGGCAGCCAGACACCTATCAGCAGTGCGGCTAGAATGACAATAGTCAGTGTCTTCTCCCGGCTGTTCAGCCTGAGATTTTTTGTCTTCGGTTTCATCTCAGGATGTAGAGAACTCTTAGTTGATACGGATCTCGTCTCCATTCCTCAGCACCACATCTTTCAAAACGATAATCTGATTAGGGTGGCTCGCGGCCTCATTGTTTAAAATCTGTTCAACGGTATCCAGTTTCATTGTCCACTGCTGTTCGGTAATTTCTCCTGCTGCCAGGAGTGCCTTTTGGGTGCGCAGATACCCCTTCAGATCCAGGACCTTGACCTTTTGAGCAAACATTCTGTCATAGCCCATCACCGTGGCAGCAGAAAGTATCAGGGCAAGAATGATCACCTCAAAATAGCCGGGTCCGGTGCTTACCGTTTTTTCAGGTTGTCTGGATTTCTCTTCGCTCAAAGTGTGCCCCGTATTTTCTTGATCAGCTTTGTTATGCCGGTGCTTTTCGCTTCCCGGTTGATTTGTTCCAGGAGAAAATCAAGGCTGGCATCTCCCTGGATGAGGAAAGCGTTGCCGTCATGCTCATAGACAACAGCAGGTACCCTGGTGATGCCGTATCTGGTGAACAGTGATGGTTGCAGGTGAATCGGTACTTTATACCGCTCACATGGTGTTTCCGTTCGAAGGCAATCCAGGTCTTTTTTCAAAATCCTGCTGAAATACGATTGTCCCTTATGGGCTCTCGCGATAGACATTCCTCCGACCATCCCACGCATTACCAGTGAAACATTGGGGTCAGCGGCTTTATCCAGGCCTGCGATATAGGCATGGACGGTATCGTCCGGTACCGAGCTGGAGATGAAAAGAAAAACCTTTTCCCCGGCTGTGAGACTCCCCTGCGGACTCGCCTGTTCCGCTGCCGCCTGTTGAGTCTTTCTTTTCCATGGAGCGGTATATTGACCAAAGACCTCTTCCTCCAATCTCCGCTGCTCACATTGGACACGTTCCTGAAACTCAGGGGAGAGGAAGCGTCGTGACGTTTCCTCTGCCGCCTTCAACGCCTCCTCATTATATTTGTTGACCGGCAGGGTCATCTTTTCCGCATCAGCTCTTGCCTTTTTCATGAGCAAAGACACATCGCTTTCGTTCAAATCCTGGGCATGGTTTGGCCTGGGAAATGAGCAGAGGATGAAACATGCTAAAATCAGTTGTCGCAGCAGGTACAGCATCGTTGCTTCCTGTAAACAACCCAGAGAAATTCATCGTTTGAGCCTTTTGCTCCCTGGTACGGCACATTCAGGCCGGAATCATAAAATTTTGCCGCCTTGCCAACGGGATAGGCTGGAGAACGGTCATCGGGTCTTACGACGTGCATCTTGTAGTGGCTCTTGATCCACACAGGCGTATAATTGCATCCACAGAGGTTATCCGCGGGATCGCAGATCATGAAGAGCCTGTTGAGTTTATAGAGCAGTCGTGAGGCGACCGCGTTGTTGGCCTGGACGATATTGTCATTGTCCACGTGGCCGGTCATCGGGTAGGCGGATCCGCTGCTGCCGATACACCAGGGCATGAAGTCGAGAGGGTAGCCAAGATTGACTGCGGTGGCATCGGCCATACAGGCCATTTGCATGGCCTTGTTGGCGTAGAGTGCCGCTTCGGGCGTGATGACGGCGGACAGTTCATCATTCTGCCACATGGAATCGTACTCGCTCCACCACATGCCGTAGTCCTGATGTTTGCAAAAGCCGTACAGCATGGGGAAGAGATAGGCATGTCCCTGGGCAAAGGTGGACTCATTGGCTATATCCACTGAATCCGAACTCTTGTTTTTGCCGCCGAGCTCATCTATGAGTGATGATCCTGTTTGTTTCCCCTGGAAAGCGGAATAGTTGGCCATGGAAACCGTACCTTCGACCAGGAAGGGCTCCCAGTATTCCCAGATTTCCCCTTCTTCGTAGTAAATGGGTGGAGGTCGGGGGCAGATACAAATGCCCTCGAATCTCAGCTCGATTTCTTCCCAATGGACGTCAGAGGCTATATTGAAAGCATCACCGGTCTTTGCAGCCCATGCAGGTATTGTGAACGAGAGCAATAAAAAGAAGAGGATAATGGATTTATCTGGTCGCATCATTTTCCTCTTCTGGTACAAGTATTTCATGCACCTGCAATATATTGTCTTTTTGCAGGATAAGAGATGGTGCCGCTACCAGCTGCAAACGCTCTGCAATCTCGTCCGTCAGATAAAACACCGAACGTTTGAGCTGTTCGATTGCTTTATAGGCATAGCCGCCAGCGAGTAGCAGCCGAACCCGGTGATCAGTGGCATAAGGCGTTTTCCTGAACCACTTGATCTGAGAGGGATCATCCCAGTCAATAACCAGCAACCCGCCGGGAAAAGAGACATAATCGAGGGGGTTGAAGGTGAACCCCCTGGGGTAGATCACTTTCCCGTTGCCATCGACCAGTTCCTGGTCAAGGGTATAGGTTGTATCGACCAGAAATGTCCTGTCTTCTGTTGCCCGGGGTAGATGGTGAAGATCCTCGGGCTGATATGTCTTTACCCGTTCAAGGAATTCATCTTCGTCAATCTGGTTTTTTTCGATTGCCTGTTGTCGCAGCTCCACTGCTATATCCGGTTCCACCACCTGATACACCTCGCCAACCACGCCAAGATTTGTGACCACCCCAAAGACAGGGCAGGCACCGAAGACGATAAAAATGGTTGGGAAGAGCAATGAGATTTTACAGTTCACCTTGTTGCCTAAGATTAACCATTTCCTGGATTGCTTCATGGTAGGTTTTGCCATGCGCAACCATCTGTTCGATCCTGGCTATTTCACTGGCCTTGGAAGTGTAAATGAAATAGGCGTAATCGTTGACCACAAGCCGGGCCACACCAACACCAAACGGGGTGTCAAAAAAGAGTTCGGAGTATTTCGGTGGATTGGATTTGACGCTTTTCAGCAGCTTGAGAGTGAAGTTGTCATAATCGATCAACCCTTTTTTCTGCGCCTGGTCAAAGTCGGACGATTCAAGGTAGATTTTAAATGCCGAATTGGAGTTGATGACGTTGCCGACTTCCCCGAAGTTTTCCAGGTCGAGCAGGGATTGGGTGATGACCATGAAGCTGCCATTGTATTTCCGAGCCCGGCGGTAGCCCTCGTTGATGACTGGGGCGATCATGGCACCCTTGTCGAGAAACTGCCAGGCCTCGTCAAAGATGATGAGTCGCGGCCGGGAGCGGTCGGAGAGATAGAGGTCCTGGGTAACGCCATTGATGATCAACAGTGTCACGACCCGGTACAGGTCCGGCTGAACTTTCAGGTTCTCCAGCTCAAGCACCACAAATTCATCCCGGCGGATGTCAAAGGTGCTTGGCCCGACGAAGAACTTTCCGTGGAAGCCGTGGCTGGTGAATTCACGGATATTGAAGGCCATTTTTCTGGCCACTTCGATAAGTTTGTTGTTGTCGGCCATTTCATCCAGATCCGATCCCGGCGCATTGGGGAACTTCATAAGGAATTCATAGACGGTGTCGGCATCAGCATCCTGTCCCTTTTGCTGCCAAGCCCAGCGCACCGCGTTGCGGATCAGGTTCATCTCGGTATCGTTGCATTTCTCCCGATCAGAGTTGGAATATGCCATCTGCGCAAAGACTGCGGCGACACTTTTTAGCTCTTCGTCGGGCTCCCGTATATGGGTAAAGGGATTGAGACAGATATCTATGTTGGGACCAAAATCGAGGTACTTGGCACTAAGCATATTGGCGATTTTTTTGTATGAGCCACCGATGTCGATGATCCGAACCAGGGCGCCGCACGCATAGTAGTTGAAGGCAATGAAGTTGACCTGAAACGATTTGCCTGATCCGGAGGTGGCACAGCAAAAGACGTTCTGGTTGGTGGCGTGGGGATCAAAAAAATCAAGAGACACCAGCTGTCCCTTTCTGCCGGTGAAAATCAGCTTTGGCTCACCTCCGGAACCAGCAAAATCACCTTGAACGGGGAGAAGCGGGGTGATCGATGGCACAGGGGCGATAAAGTCCCGCTCCAGGTTCTCAATGTTTTTGCCGGTGGTATAGAGGCCAAACGGAAGCGAAGAGAGGAACAGGATTTTGAGGATCATGTTGTCCTGCTGCATGACATAGCCGTTATTTTCCCACAAACGCCTTACCCTGGTGCAGGAATCCTTGGCCTGTTCGAGATCATCACTCCATACCCAGAATATGGGTAATATCTTGACGAACTTTTCCCCCCGTTCGAGGTCGTCGGTCGCGGCCAGATACTCCTCCTGTTTGCGCCGAAGAGTTGGGGAGAGAGAACCAACGGCCTGCTGGTTGAGCGTCAGATTGCATTTGGCATGGAGTTTCATCTCCAGTCCTGCCTCAAAAACGATATTAAAACCATATAGGAAATCGGTCTTGATCTGGTCGGCATCGGATATAACTCCCCATATCCCACCAAAGAGTGAATTGGTTTGTAGTGGGTCGATATTGATCGGGATCACCTTCGGGGTTGTGCAGCAGAAATAGTGGTTGCCTATCTGCATATGATTTGACTCTTCCCGAATGACCGTATCGCTGTTGATGATTTGTTTGCGTATGGGAATGGTCGGATTGTAGGCATGGAGATTCTGTTCCGGATACTCTTTTGGGTAGCTGTTGAAGAGCCTGCGACTCCATTCCAGCAGGGCTTCCGGCGGCATATGGCGAGGGGAGAGGAGTGCAGCTTTTAAGGTTTCATGTATTTGTCGTTTGATATCCAGCAGCGGGGTTGTTTTCCCTTGCTTTGCATAATCTGTAGAAACTTTGAACTCCGGAGTGTCGCCAGGCATCTTGACAGCGACAAACAGCCTGAAATTGCGAACAGGTATATTGGAGCAGGCTTGCAAACCCTTCTTTCCCTCAACGAGAAATGACACCACAGCATCGGTGTTGGAACTGACAATGGTCTCAGTTTTGCTCCTGCAGTTCTGGTACCGCAAAAGAATTGGCTCGATATGAGAATCGGCATGAAAGAGAAGCTGGATAACACTGTTTTTTGGTAAACCTGCACGAAACAACCCTTCGAGCGCGGTAATGGTCTTGGGACCGGCGTAGATCACTGGAGAGCACTCCCACAACAAGCCAAGGCTTCCGTCCTGGTTCAGGTATATTTCCAGCTCTGGGTCGTATGCCAGGTAATTGAGATAGGAGGAAAATGGTGATCGGTTTGTCATCTTAACCAGATCGCTATGTTTTAAATATTCCCTTGGGCCAAGGAGAACCCTCTGCAGGAACTCGGAAAGCATAGGCTATAGCTCCTTGAGGTCAGTCAGAACCCACTGGGAGTCCTCAATTTTGAGATAGACATAGCGACTCATGAACAGCTCTTCGTCTTCTCCTTTATAGGGGAGCAAGAGAACTCGGAGTATTTTGGGTGGCTGCAGGAGCGGCTTTGTTTCTTCTTTAAGAAGATCGCCGACTATTTTGTAACGGTTTTCTTGTAGCTCTTGCTGGGCTGTTTCTGCAGGATCTGGGGTAACCGCTGCTTCTGTCTTCGGATACCTGGCTTTCTGATAAGCAGTGGGTGTGTCGATACACTCCCCCACATCATCCTTTGCCCGACATTTGAAATCCTCACTGTAGGGATTGAGGACAGGGCCACAGCCAGTGAGGAGTAGGATAAATAGGAGAAAAAGATGATATCCTACACATTTGCTAAAGGTTTTCACTCGTCATTTTCATAAGTTGAATTATTGCACTAACTGAGTGTGCAAGGATCGTTTATCTCTAATATCTATTTTCACTGGGGATGACTTGTGAAGCAGAATGGGAATAAATGGAGAAGTGACTTTGTTCGTTTGAACAATATTTATCGTTTAAACGTCGACTTGCTAAAATTAATGAATCTAAAAACCAATATTATTCTTAAATAACATCAAATGTTTTCTTTCCTTGTGCTCAATAATTTGCTCTCTCTGACCTAGCCCGAATTTCTCATTAATAGAAAAAAAAAGGCCATTAATGTGGTATATGTATTGTGATTCCGGCACGATATACAACACCAACAATAATGGCCTATGAAAACAGAGTGTACAAAACTTCGAACTGACTTTCAACCTCTTGGGAAACGGGAAATAGTTGCAGATTTCGATGGTGGAGCGATCACCTCTGATGGCGGCGCGCTGCTATTGCGTGAAATTGAGAAGCGTACGGCTATACTCAAGCGGTTTGCAACCTGCTTTACCGATTATCGTGATCCCAAACGTCTTGAGCACGATGTCCTCTCTTTGGTTTCCCAGCGTGTGTTCGGTTTAGCGTTGGGTTATGAAGATCTCAATGATCATGATTAGTTATCCAAAGATAAGATGCTTGCAATAGCCATTGGCAAAACAGATCCCACCGGCAATACGCGCAAGTCTGACAAAGACAAGGGAAGACCATTGGCCGGCAAAAGCACGTTAAACAGGCTGGAGCTGACACCTGCTGATGCATCGAAAAAGAGTGCCTATAAAAGGATCACTCTGGTGCAAGAATCGGTAGATAAGTTGTTGGTAGATGTTTTTCTTGAATCCTATTCAGAGATTCCCGTACAGATCATTCTTGATGTCGATGCAACCGATGATCCATTGCACGGCAATCAGGAGGGACGATTTTTTCATGGATATTACAAGGCGTATTGCTACTTGCCGTTGTATATCATCGCCGGAGAGCATCTCTTGTGTGCCCACCTGCACCGCCTGCAATGATGCGGCAGCCGGTACGGTAGAGGAATTATCCCCTATCGTTGAGCGTATTCGTAACAAGTGGCCGGAAACCAGAATCGTTGTTCGAGGTGACAGTGGCTTTTGTCGCGAAGAACTGATGTGCTGGTGCGAGGACCATGATGTTGACTATGTGCTTGGTGTCGCCAAGAACAACCGCCTGAAAATGGCAATCGCGGAGGAAATGGCCCTGGCTAAGACCTTGTATCAATGTCGTGATGCTGCCTCCAGGGTCTTCAAGGATTTTTGCTGCAGTACCCTCAATACATGGCGATGGCATCGTAGGGTCATCGGCAAGGCGGAACATCTCTCGAAAGGGGAGAATCCCCGTTTTATTGTCACCTCTTTTACCAAGGAAGCGTATGAATCACAGGAACTCTATGAAAAAGTATACTGCGCTCGTGGCGACATGGAAAACCGGATTAAAGAGCAACAGCTGATGCTCTTTGCGGCGCGCACAAGTACCAGCAAAATGCGCAGCAATCAGATCAGGCTCTATTTATTATCGATAGCCTATGTGCTTATCCAGGCATTGAGAAGGCTTGGCCTTGCCGGCACTTAAATGGCCAAGGCGCAATGCAATACCATTCGCACCAAACTCCTCAAGATTGGGGCGAGACTACGAATCACGGTGAGGAAAGTATGGGTGAGCCTGGCCGAAGGTTATCCATACAAGGAATTTTTTGACAAGATCATGAAGTGGTTATCCCAACTACCGATCCGGGTATAACGATTTTACGTTTTTTGTTGAGGAGCGATGGCGGAGCTGTCTCTGTATAAGCCATAAAGAGCTACATTGTGGCACTCTTTTGTGCATCATGGCAGGTCTTAATGGCGCATACTGCAAAACCATGCCCTCGCCACGATTGTTAAAGAAAAAATTGTAAGCTGCGGCAAGGAAAATCACCCAAGCTTTACAACTGATGAGAAATGCGGGCTAGTCAGATTGTTCAATGTACTTGATAATTACTGGTATTTATGTGCTGCTATATTGTAAAGGTGATAATAATTTGTGGAGAAATGTTACATACAGAACTTATCTGGAGGTCTAAAAAGGCTTGACTGGATAAAATATAAATGATATTTGATCAAATATAAAGGAGAAACATGGAACGCTACCGAACTATGACCAATATGGCCACGGAGATGTTAAGAGAGAAACTGCTCGTGGGAGATCTGGCACCAGGAACACGTTTGATTCCTGCGGAATTAGAAGAGACCTTGAACTTGGGACGTATGGCCATCCGTGAAGCACTAAAGGAACTGACAGGTTCTGGGCTGGTCATTCAGCAAGCCAATAAAGGCATGTGTGTGGCTCCTCCACCTTCCATCTCTGAGTTGCACGCGCTATTTGATGCCCGGTGCGCCCTGGAAGGCAAGACGGCGGCTGTAGCGGCCGCAAACATAGGTGAGGCAGGGATTGCCGATCTGGAGAAGCTTTACGAAGAAATGGCGGTGGAAGGAAGGAAGCCAATAGAATACTTCCTGGTAAACAGAAAGTTTCACTTACTGCTTTATCAAATTTCTGGGTGGAAGCATGCGGTGGTCTGCATTACCCACATGCTTGATCAGGTCCTTTCCTATTTTGGCCCATACGCTTCCCGGATTCATCTCGATTTTGCAGAGTTCAACAAAGAGCACAGACTGATACTTGATGCTATCAACGAAAAAAAATTGGATGAGGTGCATGAATTGACTGTGGCAAATATCAATCATGGCCGAAATTTTATGTGTTCATTAGAAAAAATACCCGACAAGTAGGCGGGGAAAGAGTCCGGCACCCTGCGGGACGTCGGCAAAATAAGGAGGTGTAGCCTTGGCACGAATGTTAGAGAACGAGGTAAAAGAACTGCTTTCTAAGCAGGGGGTAAGGGTGCCGAACGGACTGGCAGCCGGATCCGTTCAAGAAGCAGTGGAAGCGGCTTCGAAAATACCAGGTCCCTGGGTGATAAAAGCCTTGATCCCGATGGGTAAGAAAGGCAAAGCAGGTTTGATCAGGAAAGTCTACGATGTTGACGAGGTTAAAAAAGAAAGTGAATCATTGCTTGATCATGAGGTCAACGGGTATACGATTAAAAGTGTTCTGCTCGAGGAGCAGATCGAAATCAGCCAGGAACTGTACGTCTCTTTTGCATATGACAGCCTTACCAGATCGCCTGTCATGCTCTTTTCTCCCGATGGTGGTGTTGAGATCGAAACCGTCGCCAAGGAAAACCCTGACCGCCTATACACCATTCCGATAGATATTCTAACAGGGCTCCATCCGTACATGGTCAGGGAAGTTTGCTTTAAGGCCGGTCTGAGTAAGGAGCAGACCATGGCTATCGCTCCAATCGTGACTGAGCTTTACAATCTGTTTCAGCGCTACGATGCGAAACTGTTGGAAATCAACCCTCTGGCTCTCAGTGGATCGGGTAGCCCTGTTGCCGTCGGCACACTGCTCAATATTGACGAGGAGGCCCTTTTTCGGCATCCAGAACTGAAAACAAAGGTCCTTTATGGCCAGGAACGTAGCATCGGAGAGATGACCGAGCGGGAAAAACTGGTTATGGAAGCCGACCAGGCCGCACCGGGAAGTGGTGCAATGCGGTTCACGGAATTTAAAGACGGAGAAATTGGTTTCGGCATTATCGGCGGCGGATCATCACTGACAGCTATCGATACAATTATTCGTAAAGGTTCACGACCGGCAAACTACTGCGATCTCGGCCCTGGGAAAGACTTTGAACGAAAGCTGTCAGTTCTCTATGAGACCGTGCTTAATATACCTGGACTCAAAGCCTTTATCTGCGGAGCCAATATTGCCGGTGCAGTCGATGTGGGTAATATGGCCGCAATCACGAAACGGATATTGAAAAACAGCAAAATTAATCCGCAAAAACTCCCTATTCTCATCAGAATAGCCGGCTACAATGACGAAAATATCCGTCAGGAATTTGAGAACTGGCCCGGCGTCTACTATTACGGCTCGGAGATCAGCATCGAAAAAGCGGCAGAAAAAGTAGTCGATCTGATTTCTTAAATCGATCCGAAGCGATGAATATCTGAATAGTAATGAGGGAACTATGAGTATTTTAATAGATGAGAACACAACTGTAATTATTCAAGGATTATCAGGATTTCAGGCCAGTTTTGATACAGAGGGTTCTATCCGCTATGGAACAAAAGTGCTTGCCGGTGTGGTACCAGGAAGGGGTGGGGAAACGGTTCTTGGCTTGCCGATCTACAACACCGTTGCCGAAGCGGTTCAAAGACACAATCCCGATGTCTCGGTGGTCTATGTTCCGGCCAGAGGTGCAAAAGATGCAATCTGTGAAGCGGTGGAAGCCGGGGTCAAGCTGGTATTGACCCTAACTGAAAAAGTGCCTAACCGTGATTTCTCGGAGGCTTTTCGTATAGCTAGATTGCATGGTGCCAGATTACTTGGCCCGAACTGCAACGGGGTCATTTCTCCTGGACGATCGAAGATAGGCATCCTCGGCAATGATCCGCGTTATTTTACCAAGGGCTCTGTCGGTATCATGTCACGTTCCGGGGGTATGATTCATGAAATATGCAATATCCTGAGCAGGGCAGAAATAGGGCAGTCGACGGCTGTTTCTATTGGAGGTGATGCTATGGTTGGCACCAGCTTCAAAGAGGCTCTTGAGTTGTTTGAGGCCGACGATCAGACCAAGGCTGTGGTCATGTACTGCGAGCCAGGAGGCAGAATGGAAGAAGAGGCGGCGGAATTTATCGCTGCTGAGAAGTTCTCCAAACCGGTAGTCGTTTTTATTGCGGGTAAGTTTGTGGAGGACATGCCGGGCGGGATGCCATTCGGACATGCCGGTGCAATAATCGAGGGCGGTTTGGGTAAGCCATCGGCCAAAATCGAGGCTTTCAAGCGGGCCGGAGTAAGAGTCTCTGAAAGACTTGATGATATACCTGCTATTATTCAGGAAATGATTGGCTGAATAGTTGGCAGGATGGTTCGGCTGGCCAAACAGGAAGCTGGATGGATATTGGCCAGAAAGGGAATAATCACGGACAGAAAATAGTTAGCACATTTAAATCAAGGAGAAGGTCATGAACTACCGCTCGGATTTTAGAATGCCATTTGCAATAAGTTTCACGTTTTGCTTTGTACTCGCAGCGACAGTGCAGACAGCCATCGCCCAGGAAAAACAAAAGGTGGTTTTCCAAACGACACAATTCGGCAGAGCTTTTTACGATTATGCCTTTGCCCTTGAAGATCTGAGTCGAAAATCAGGATCCTGGGTGGATCTGAAAACTGAGGAGACACCCGGAGCAATGTTTATGGTGAAATCCCTGCATGACAATCTTGATAAGATGCGTTCTGGAGAAAAGCCCTGGGTTATTCAATATGGCAGTACAAATTCTACAAATTTTATTAGCAAAGGGTATGCTCCTTTTGACAAGATCAATGTGCCCGGTTACAGGGTATTTTCTACCATTTTAAGTCGAATAAATGTGTTGTGCACCTTCGATGAAAACCTTAAAACCGCTGGTGACTTGGCAGGTAAACGGGTGGGTGTAGCCACCAAGGCAGCCCCCTTCAATTCTACCCTGAAATACCTCCCGTATTTTGAAAAAGGACTTGGCATTGATGTTGACTGGCAATATATCGGCATCGGTCAAGGCAAAGACGGTCTTTTGAACGGGACTGTGGATGCCAGTGTCTGTACCTTTACAGGAGAGTACGAGCCAGCTGCAGATGGGGTGAGCTTCAATATTACCAAGGCTGATCCGGACTCTTCTACTCTGGAACTGCTCGCCTCCGGCCGCAAGCTGCATTTCATTCCCTTTGATCCGAAAGTCCTCATGTCCACATATCAAGGTGAAGGGATGATGGTTTTTAGCCCGGCTCTGGTCAAGACCGGGGCAGTCGATGGCATTGACAAAGAATTTCAAGGGTTGACCGAATTCCTCTACCTGACCTGTGACAAAGACACCCCTGACGATATCTTAATCGAGCTATTGAAAGTGAGATATGAGAATTCCGAAAAATTTGGTGACTATCACGCCATGTTCAAGACGCAACCTAAGAACCCGTTCCCGGCTGGTGCTCCCAAGGAGTTGATTCATCCAGCGGCATATAAGGCCGCCAAGGTCCTGGGGTATAAGGTAATCGAATGATCGCAGTGTAAGTTTTAGCGCTGACTGGCGGGTTGATTTGCTGGTCAAGGTTCCACTCTCGACCGGCACGGCGTCAATCTACAAGGTCTGTTCTACCTCTCTAGTCTCCAAAGGATACTCATATGCCTGAAGTTGAAGTTACACCAACAGATGTTTGGACCAGGGTCGTCGACATGCTCATCAAAGTTGTAGCTCTGCTTATGATCGCCTATCACGTTTTCACCACCATTCATCCGGTGTTTAATGACCTGGTTCACCAGAACATCCACCTGGGTTTTGCCTTGGTAATCCTCTTTCTCTGCGGCATGAAGTCGACGCTGCGCAGAGACCGGATAATCTATTTTATTGGCTTAGCTCTCAGCCTCGGCTGTGTGCTCTATATGCATTTCAACTTCGAACGTTTGGACATGTGGTCGGGTAGCCCGGAACTTCGGGATTTTCCTGTTGGTCTTCTGTTACCTGTAATAGTCCTCGCCATCTCCTGGGTTCACTGGGGAGCCATCTTCACCTGTTTGGCCGGAATTTCGGTTGCCTATGCCCTGTTCGGGCATCATCTTCCCGGAGCTTTAGGACACTCCGAACTGGAACCCTCTTACGTCATGTCCATGATGGGAGTCGGTTATCGAGGAATTTATGGTGTGCTGCTCAACGCTTCTGCAATCCTCATTATGCCATTTATCATTTTCGGCAGTGCCTTCGAATCTGTTGGCATAAACAGAGTATTTATTGAAGTCGGCAACTGGATCGGTGCCCGAGTTCGAGGGGGATCGGCTCAGATCGCTATAATATCAAGTACTTTTGTGTCGATGTGCACCGGGGCGGCAATGGCTAATGTCGCCCTGACCGGTTCCTATACCATTCCCTTGATGAAACAGAACGGCTATAAACCAGAACAGGCTGGGGCCATCGAGGCGGTGGCCTCTACAGGCGGGCAGATTACTCCACCGGTAATGGGTGTGTCCATCTTTATCATGGCCAACTTTCTGGGGATTGGTTACCAGGTGTTGATGGTCAAAGCTATCCCTTCGGCCCTCATTTATATGGTTCTCTGCATTGCCGGCGTCATGATAATAGCCAGGCGGGAAAATCTTGCGAAGATTGTCACGCAGACTGATTATGCGGTGGTTTTTAAAGGTATCTGGGTTTTCCTCATTCCTATGTTTGTTCTGGTTAGCCTGTTGATAAATCGTTTTAGTCCGGCCTTTTCGGCCTATACAACTCTGGTTGTACTGCTTGTTATTGGCTCCCTGCTGAAGGAAACCCGGCCCACCGTGGGGGCGCTTCTTGATGGTTTGGTAAAAGGGGTCCAGATTGTGGCCTCTCTGGCTATTGTCTGCGCGGCGGTTGGCATATTCGTCCGCATGCTGATCCTGACCGGAGCGGGCATTAAGCTCGCGGGTCTTATCGAGGTACTCTCCGGTGGCAACCTGTTGCTCGCACTTTTTATGACCATGGTCTTGTCAATAATCATGGGCTGTGCCTTGCCAACGGTTCCAGCCTACGCCATTGTCGCTCTAGTGGTTGCTCCAGCGTTGGTAAACATGGGCGTAGATCTTGTTATGGCTCATTTCTTTGTTTTCTACTATGCGGTGTTGGCCGTTATTACCCCCCCTGTGGCACCTGGTTCCATAGTCGCCAGCAAGATCGCAGGGGCGAGTTTCATGAAAACCTCGTGGGAAGCCACAAAGTTGGCGGCACCCTTTTTTCTAGTACCTTATTTTATAATCTTTAACCCGGTCCTCGTCTTGGAACCGCAGAAAGACTTTGTGGGAATCATCATGGCTTTTGTCAGCATGTTCATCGCCTGCGGTTCACTGATGTTTGCGTTGCAAAAGTGGTATCTCATAAATGTTACTCGGGTGGAGAGTGTCCTGCTTTTTTTGTCAGCTGCACTGGCAACGATGCACAGTATCGACCAGAGCCGTTTTACAATAATAACTGCAGTCCTGATCTTCGGGGGAGTTACACTGACTCAGATAAATAAAGTCAGGCTGAAGAAACAGCTGGGACTTTCTGTTTCCTGTAGCGATCCCCAACCGGCTACAAGGGAAGAATAATGGTTCAAGGATACCCGCAAGTGAAACAATGAAACTATCTAATATCAGAAAACAAACCAGCAAAGGTGTTGCCTGGATTTTCTTTAACCGGCCAGAAAAATTCAACGCGGTGAACAGTGAGGTGCTTCGTGAGCTGGAAGAGGCGCTGATCATCTGCGAAGATGACGATCAGATCCGGGCTGTGATCCTGACAGGCAATGAAAAAGCCTTCGTCGCCGGGGCCGATGTGAGCGTCATGGCGGGCATGGATTTTGCCGAAGCCTTACAGTTAACTACCTTGACCCATCGAGTTCAGGAACGTCTGGCTACATTGTCCAAACCAACCATAGCGGCCATAGCTGGATTTGCACTGGGCGCGGGTTGTGAGATCGCTCTTTGTTGCGATTTTCGTATCGCGGCAGATAATGCCGTATTCGGACTGCCGGAAATATCCCTGGCCATTATCCCTGGAGGTGGTGGTACCCAGCGCCTTCCCAGACTCATCAATCCTGCCAAGGCTGCACGCATGATCCTGCTTGGAGAAAGAGTCAAGGCGGCAGAAGCCAGGGAACTTGGATTGGTTGAAGAAGTTGTTGAAGGAGATCAGCTTGTCGAGATGGCAGGTTCTTTGGGGGGGAGGCTGGTAAAAATGCCTGCCTTGGCTGTTCGGGCAGCTAAAAGGGCAATACAAGAAGGTCTAAACCTGTCGTTAAGAGATGGACTTATACTCGAACAGGAACTGTTTTGCCGACTCTTTGAGACTAAGGATCAGAAAGAAGGAATGGCCGCATTTCTTGAAAAGAGAAAACCTTTATTCACCGGTCAATAACAAGGATAAAGAAAGTTCGGATCAACATTTACGGGGAACACATGGAGATAGAAAAAATAGCGATCATCGGTGCGGGGATCATGGGTAGTGGTGTTGCCCAGGTAAGTGGTGCCGCCGGCTACCGGGTTACAATTCAGGATATCGATCCGCATATGCTCATTAAGGCTGAACGCGGCATTGCAGCGAGCCTGGAAAAATTATTGGCAAAAGGCAGAATCGACTCTAAAACTGCAGAAGAGACCACCCGAAATATTAGCTACACAACAGCGTTGGAAAAGGCTACCGCCGATGCAGATCTGGTAATAGAAGCGGTTTTTGAAAACCTTGCCGTCAAGCATGAACTGGTCAGAAAATTGGATGCTTGTGTAAAAAAAGAGGCCATAATTGCATCTAACACCTCTGCTCTGCCAATCACGGAAATTGCAAGTAACATTGATCGTGCTGCGAAGTTTGTCGGCATCCATTTCATGAATCCGGTTCCGTTGATGAAAGGAGTGGAAGTCATCCGTGGCCAATTGACTTCTGATGAGACTTTTGCCCTGGCTAAAAGCTATGTCCGTTCCCTGGATAAGGAACCTATTGCCACCATCGATTACGCAGGTTTTATTGTCACCCGCCTGCTGGATGTGCTGATGAACGAGGCAGTAAAGATGGTTCAGGAGGGTAATCGCCCGGAAGATATCGATAAGGCGATGGAGCTCTGCGCTGGCCATCCTATGGGACCATGTCGTCTACTCGACCTGGTGGGGGCCGAAATCGCCATGCATGGGCTGGAAACGATGGCAAGGGATTTTGGGGATAGCTATAAACCTCACCCCATGTTGAAAAAACGAGTGCTGGCTGGTTTATTGGGGCGCAAGTCGGGACAGGGTTTTTACAAATATGACGGATAATACCAAAGTAGTTGTTTCGTTTAGCCATGACAAATAATAGCAGCCTATTCATTGTCGAAAACCTGTGTCTCTGCAGTTGTACTTTCGAGTTATGGTAACAGGGAAGGGATGATTTGTGCAGAGTCTCGCCCGACCTGCCTGATGCTTGGACTACCGTAATCTAAAAGAGGAGACCGTATAAATCCTGAATTCATAAAAGGTTTCAACGCCGTTTTCTCGAGTGTTTCCTTCTTGTGCTACTGAAAACCTGTAAATTGGAAAATTTCTTTTACTGCATTGAACAGCATTTTTCTAAAAATTAGTCAGAAAAATAAGGAGAGGAAAAGAGAATGAAAACTATCTTAACAGTAGTAGCCGTCGTTTTTTTCAACTTTGTTGTCTGCACTTCACCGACTATCATTTTTGCTTCAGATCAGCAGAAACTTCCGGAAATTGAGATTAAAGTTCCTATCCCGGCTCCACCAAATTCAGAATTCGGAATTCTGGGAGAATGGATTAAGACAAATTTTGCTGATATAACAGGTGGAAGAGCCAAAGTAAAATTGTTTTGGAGTAATTCTTTTGTTCCGCTTAAGGACCATTATAGGGCCTTGGAGTCAGGATTAATTGATTTTAGTTTTGTAAATACAGGAGTTTCCCCAGGAGTGTTTCCACTTTCAGAACTCTTTCAAGTTCCAGGTATTGCATCGACAATAGCAGCCAGTAACCTGGCATTTAATGATCTTTTCATGAAATATCCGGAGTTCGAGAAACAATTCAGTTCAAAGGTTAAATACCTTGCTACCTCCCAGTTCTTACTATCTGATTTGCATTCAATAAAGCCAGTCCGTAACCTTGAGGATCTAAAAGGTCTGAAAATTGGTTGTCAGACCCCTGAAAGTGCGAGAGCTCTAGAGCTGTTGGGGGCATCGGCCTCGGTCATCGCCTGGCCAGACATGTATGTCCAGCTAGAAAGAGGTGTGGTCGATGGTGTCGTCGCTGCCTGGGCCATAGTAAATATTACTCATTTACATGAAAAGGCGAAGTATCACACCTTGCTGCGACTTTCTCCTGGAATTGCGCACTGGATGTTTAATCGAAGAACCTGGAATAAATTTACCCCTGAAGAACAGGAACGATTTGAGTTACTTGCAGCGTCTCTGAGTAACAAGACTGCCTGGAGTGTGGTTTCAACAAGTCATGATATGCGATTCAAAGAAATCACATCTGAAAAGGGGCATGAGACTATAGAATTGTCACCAACAGACAGGGAACACCTAAAAGAACTGTTTAAGCCTTTATGGGATGAGTGGACAAAAAGAATGAATACCAAAGGTTACCCGGCTGAGGCAATCATGCAGGATACGATAAAATGGACTGAAATGTATAGCTATGAATAACCAGGCATCCCTTCTAATCACGGGAGAACTGACGAAACTACTCCAGTCGTGGGAATGAAAGTTTTTTACAGAAGATACACAATCGCTCTATACCGAGTATTGCTGCTGTAGCAGTGCAAGGATAGTAATTTCACATCAAGGAAACATGAATTTCATGTGGATAGTCAATTTCTCAAAGAGCATAAAGAAATCACTCCGAGCGCTAGGCTTTGGGAGCATAGTGTTATCTGGATCGGCAATACTATTAATGATGTTCGTTATTGTAGCTGACGTTATTTCACGTAACGTCTTCAATGCATCATTGCAGGGTGCCATTGAAGTGGTACGTGTGTTGATGATCGTTGCCGTTTTTGGCGGAATGTCCTATACGGCCCTTTATGGAGGCCATATAAGAGTAGACATATTTATTAACAAGTTTAGCAAACCGGTCAAGCAAAGCATAATTGCAGTCGCTGACCTGATAGCATTTGTAGTGATCATAATAATAGCGATTGGCACCTTCGGTGAGGCCCAAACACTCTGGCAGGAACAGGCGAACACCGGTCTGCTACGGATACCGTTTGCTCCGTTTGCCTATGCAACGGGAGTTTTTTTGATCTTTTTTGCAATGGCACTTTTAGTCGATTTTTTAGAATCCATATATGAGATAATCTTGTATGATATAAGGCCATTACGCTATTTAGTTCCTGCTGTTGTACTTGTTGCTGGGCTATTTTATGTGTCGTTAAACCCAAGTGTTATGCCTATAAACATGTCTTCTGGAATAACTGGAATAGTCTGTTTGCTAGCCATGTTTGCACTTATCTTTTTTGGGGTTCACATTGGTGCAGCAATGGCTTTTGTAACATTGTTTGGGTTTAGTTATCTTGTTTCCCCTGAAGCCGGAATAACCCTTTTAAGCATGACCTCTCAAAGTATTGCTTCAGACTATATCTGGAGTGTCTTCCCCCTTTTTGCTTTTCTAGGGATATTAGCTTCAAATATAGGGTTTGGTAGAGATGTATACCAGACAGCTTATAAGTGGCTCGGTCATTTACCTGGAGGGCTGGCTATTGCAACCGTTGCGGGATGTGGTGGTTTTGCAGCAATAGTGGGCGACAGTACAACTGGTGTTGTTACTATGAGTGCTATTTCCTATCCTGAGATGAAAGCACGTAATTACGATGTGAGATTAAGTACAGGGTGTATTTGCGCCGGTGGAGCCTTAGGTATACTCATTCCTCCTAGTTTGGGATTGTTGGTATACGGAATAATCACCGAGCAGTCAATCGGGGACCTCTTTCTTGCCGCGCTCCTGCCTGGATTATTAGAAACACTGGCATTGATACTTTATATATATTTTATCTGTAAAAGAAATCCCCAGCTTGGACCATCAGGTAATTACTCAACAATTCGAGAAAAATTCAGCAGTTTGAAAAAATCCTGGCATGTCATGGTGCTATTTCTTTTAGTGCTAGGCGGTATTTACAGCGGTGTTTTCTCCGCGTACGAAGCTGCCGCCATAGGTTCGGTTTCGGTACTGTTGATGGGTGCTACAACAAAAAGGCTCAGCTTTAAAATATTCTTCTATAGTGTTATTGAAGCCGCAAAAATGACTTCGTTGATACTGTTTATTTTCGTTTATGCCAATGCACTTGGTCAGCTTCTTGCGGTCAGCCAGGTTCCTGTTGCGTTGGCAAATTTCATTACCGGTCTGGCAATAAACAAGTATGGAACTCTATGTGCAATTTACATACTCTATTTACTGCTGGGTTGTGTAATGAATGTGATTCCAGCAATGATTCTGACCCTGCCCATCATATTTCCAACTATTATCAATCTCGGATTCGATCCTATATGGTTTGGAATAAATGTAACAATTTTATTAGAAATAGGTGTATTGACGCCGCCCATTGGAATAAACGTTTTTGCAATGGCCGGAATTATAAAAGAGGTGCCTATTAATACCATATTCAGAGGAGTCTTTCCGTTTTGGATTGTGATGTTTTTAGTCTTAGCTGTTCTCACCGTTTTTCCTCAGATTAGCCTGTTCTTGGTTCATGTATTGCATTAAATCGAAAGAGGAGATTTGAAGTATTATGGAGCTCAAAATCAAGCCATTGTGTGTAGGGCGGAGCAAGATTGACAAGTCTGTTCTTACATACCTCCGAGGTCAAGGGACTGAGGTCATAGTTCCGCATATTATTTGGGCAATAGAAGGAGGAGAAAAATTAATCATTGTTGATAGTGGGCCGGCAGATCCAGATACTTTATACAAAGAGCGAGGCCATATTTTAGATAGGGAAGGGCATGAAGAACCTATAAAGGTTTTGAAAAATAATGGAATAGATCCATCAGATGTGGAGATTGTTATCGCAACACATCTTCATTGGGACCATTGTGGAAATTTTTCATTATTTCCTAATGCAATTGTTTACGTACAAAGGAGAGAATTAGAATTCGCTGTAGCACCTCTGGATATTTTCGGGATGGTTTATGAAGCTGCTATATTCAAAATGAATCCGAAATGGGTAAGCAGTTTATCCAGATTTCAGCTACTGGATGGCGATGTTGACCTTATTCCCGGAGTGAAGTTGCTGTCACTGCCTGGGCATACTCCGGGTTTACAAGGAGTATTGATTTCTACTAGAAAGGGAATCTACTGCATTCCTTCGGATACTGTAAATATCGAAGAAAATCTGGTTAACAATATTCCCCCTGGAATTCATATAAATATTGAGGACTGTTACCGATCTCTCGGAAAAATAAAGAGGTTGGCGGATCATGTTTTGCCTTGTCACGATATGAAGATTTTGGAAAAACCAGAATATCCCTAATATCAAATATCATTTGACAGGTTGGTAATGCAACACACATAAAGATTTTGATGCCTAGATTTGGTGGGTAAAGAATGGGTCCAACTTTCAATGGAAGGGGGAATGAAAATGAAAGAAAGAGAAGTTGTAATTATAGAAGGCATGCGTACTGCATTTGGCAAGATAGGAGGCTCCTTAAAGGAATTTTCACCTGAGGAACTTGCAGGTATCGGACTCAAGGGATTAATTAAGAAGACCCGGATTCTCGAAAAGTGCCATGTTGATAGCGTTTTTCTGGGATCAGCTATTGGTTGCTCACGAGCTATTAATCCAGCTCGGTGGGCACTTCTCTATGCCGGTCTTCCAGTGACGACTACAGCGAGTTTTATTGAGATGCAGTGCGGATCATCCATAGATGCCATCAACCATGCTGCATGGAAAATTCGCCTCAACTATGCCGATGTTATTATTGCCGGTGGAATGGAAGGGTATAGCCAGGTTCCTGCAAAATTTTCACAAAGCACACCTCCTTACAGAAATATACCGCCCCAGTATCTCGCCCCCCAGTTAACTCCGGATTCCGGAGTAGAAAAGGTATATGGACCCAGCGATATGGGACTTACAGCCGAAAATTTACAGATTAAATATAACATTTCCCGTGAGGCCCAGGACCAATTCGCCTTCCGAAGCCAAACTCTGGCGCAAAATGCCATCAACTCCGGCTATTTTACCGATGAGATTATTCCGGTCTCAGTTTCCCAAGGAAGAAAACGTGACAAAATCGAGTTTAAGGAAGATGAACACCCTCGTCTTTCGTCACTTGAGACCTTGGCAAGGTTAAGAGCTGTTTTCAAAGATGGAGGCACAGTCACTGCAGGGAACTCATCTGGTTTGAACGATGGAAGCGCTTTTGTGCTTATGATGAGTAGAGACAAGGCAGAAAAGCTTGGATTATCACCCATGGCCAGATGGATTACTTGCGCAGAATACGGTGTAGACCCAGGAATTATGGGAGTAGCTCCTGCCTATGCTATGCCTCTTGCTCTCAAAAGAGCTCATTTAAAGCTTTCAGATATCGATGTTTTCGAATGCAATGAGGCCTTTGCCGCTCAAAACCTGGCAGTGATTTCTGAACTGGAAAACCAAACAGGCGAAAAAGTGGACATGGATAAATGGAATCCAAACGGTGGTGCTATCGCTTTCGGTCATCCCAATGGTGCCTCAGGCGCTAGGATCTGTATGTTCGCCATGCGTCATCTTGTCCGAACAGGCAAGAAGTACGGTCTCATCAGTTCCTGTTGCGGTGGGGGCTTGGGAGTCACAACATTAATTGAAAATATGAGACGTTGACTTTCTAACTCTATATTTTCTCAGACATTTGGATAATATCGACAATGATATCTGACACTTACGAATTATGTTGCAAAGTATGAAAATATTATCTGCCATGCCTTTTTTCAAAATATCATACTATTGATTCTACAACAGAAATTAACTGGATAAAAGGCGAGAAATGGGAGAGTGATGGATGTTATGGTAAAAATGATATACTCCCAATAACATTCAATTACTTGGAGGTTCAAACTGTGGTGTCGAAGATACTTGTAAAATACTTTGACAATCAATGAAAAATGCCAGATTTCAAGGAGCAGTAAGTATTCTTGAGTTGACAAACTACGAAAAAACATTGTTGTTATAAGAATTAGATCGCGTACCCCTTAATAACATTGCCAAAAGTCTGCTATGCCGTATCTGTGCCATCTGTTGTCCCAGTTTATTCTTGATAAAGAAGGCCCGCACACAATTTTTTCAGCAAATTGCAAACAGACTTAAGCATGATGGAGTTTTGGCAAATTCGGATTTATCTTCAGAAATTGACTCTGTGGATAACCAGTCTATTTTTGAGGTATGGAAGAGAATAATGTCTGGAACAAGCGCATCTCCTGAAGGCCTCAACCGGATGAAGACCGCGTATGCTAAAGATGTAGCTGTTCTTCCACCAAGAGCAGTTGCAGCTATCATTAAGTCAGGAGGTTTTGAAGCACCAGTACAATTCTTTCAGGCGGGGTTAATCCACGCATGGTTTGCCAAACGTGCTTCTGGGCGTATTGTCTAGCGCCTAACTGTAGAGGGTGATGTTGCAACAATAGAGTGGAACCACTGTTAAGCCGTTTTGCCGCTATTCCGCCACTCCTGCTCAAAAAGAGCAGGTGCTTTATAACCGTGACCCTGCTATAAAAAAGTAGATGTTCAATTAAGCCAATATTATGAAAATTGATAGGAAGTGATGCTCATATTGGGGACGCTTTGGGTGACAAATAGATGTGATTTTCTGCATTATTGAAACAATTGAAGAAATACTCTCACAATTTTTCTCCTTGAGTTACCATTATCTCTAACTTCTTTCCTTCGATGCAACCACTTCAATCACTGGAGTTGCTTGCTTGGCAAGACTAAGATAGAAATCATGCAGACTGGAAACCTTTCTGACAAACACCGCATTCGTCCTCCGTCTAATCAGGATAAACGCCTTCGAATTAGAATAGGATTTACCAAAAAATGCGGCAACTATCCTGAAAAATAGCATGTCCGATTTGTGGCAAGCCGTCGCAATGGAAAAAGCCAGAAGACAATAAAATCAGTGAATGGTAGCTTTGAGTTGCACATCCCTCGTGATCGAGAAGGATCTTTTTCGCCTCAGATAGTGAAGAAGCATCAGACCACAATGAATGACGAACTGGAGCTTAAGATCATCGCCCTGTATGGGCTCGGAATGAGCTACAAGGATATTTCGAGCCACCTTCAGGAGATGTACGGTGTAGATATATCCACCGGAACGTTGACTGCGGTTACCGATAAGATCATTGATGACGGTAAAACGATGGCAGGTCCGTTTCCTGAAGACGATTTACCCTGTTGTCAGGCTTGATGCCATTCACTACAATATCCATGAGAATGGCAAGGTAGTGGGTAAAGCAGTATACACCATTCTTGGGGTTAACCTTGAGGGACGAAAAGATGTGCTGGGGCTCTACATTTCCGAGAACGAAGGTACCAATTTCTGGCTGCAAGTACTGACAGATCTCGCCAACAGAGGGGTCAAGGATATCCTGATTGCCTGTATTGACTGATGGTTTGAAAGGTTTTCTTGAAGCAATAGAGGCCATATTCCTCCAGACTGTAGTGCAACTTTGCGTAGTCCACCAGATTCGCAACTCCTTGAAATATGTGGCGTCAAAGAATCAGAAGGAATTCATGGTAGACCTGAAGCGGGTCTACAAGCCACCAGCAAGGAAATAGTCGAGGTCGAGCTTAGGTCAGTATTTCAAGTACCCAGAAGAAATTCGAAGGATTATCTACTCCACCAATATCATTGAGGCCGTCCACCAGCAGTTTTGAAAGCTGACCAAAACCTAGGGTGCCTTTCCGACCCAGGATAGCTTCATCAAACTGTTTTATCTTGGCATTCAGAATGCCCAGAAGAAGTTGACGATGCCGATCCAGAGCTGGTCTTTGGCTATATCGCAGCTGGCCATCTTCTTCGAAAGACGGTTGCATCGGGATTCATAACTTGGAAATTGAGAGGGTTGCAGGTAAGGCTATGGAATTAAAAATCTGCTCCGACAAAGGTCAGCGCCTCCGACGAGCATGCTCGAGGCGCCCATTTTCAGCGCTGACTTTTACCTCCGCTCGCGATGGGGTAGGACTGGGAGGATATCGAGGATGACACAGAATTATGAACACTCCCGCACAGCTCCTACAATGTCTCGCCCTCAGTCTCCCTGATTTCTAATTCCTTTCCCTCGGACACAATGACGGTGATCTTCTTTGACGCTCCCACTTCGATTACGGGAGTTGCCTGCTTAGCTAGACTCAGGTAGAAGTCATGCAAACTTGCCGCTCCCTCTGACAAACCACCACCAATCGAGTATTTCGCAACCTGATCGGAATCGATGGTTGTTGTCGTCCCAAGGGCTGAGGTCGATTGAGTGGTTGCTGATGATTTCAGCATCTCCCCCATTCCGCCGAAAAAACCGGCGACGATCGTTCGGGCTGTGGCTGCTCCCATTCTTGAGACGACGCGTCCGGATAGACCGACCTTACTGTCAGAGTCTGTGACAAAACCTTTTACCTGTGTGTCAATAATAGCCTTGCCCTCGTTGCTGAGGCAGGAGAGCGATACAAGCCGTACATCTGCCCTCTCTTTGTCAAGTCGACCAACTGCCTCGGCAATGACGAAACATCCTGCTAAATTGGCTTTGATATCATTTGGCAGAACCGCAGGGGTCTGTATTCTAAGCAGGAGGGGCTCGGGATTGTTGGTTCCCTTACCGGAGGTAGAAGCGTCGAAACCAGTCAACAGCTTTGCCTCCATAAAGGAAGGAGGAAGATAGACTGTCCGTCCTTTTTTTTTATCACCTTGAGAACTTAAATCTTCCGAAATGGCTGCCGAATTGGTCAATACGCTGATTTTACCAATGAGCATTGGCGCTGGTTTCGTTTGTGGCGGCAGATTTGTCGGGAGAACCGTATTTCCAGAGAGAGATAAAGGCTGTGGCTGCTCCACGGATGGTTCTGGTGGAGGAATTACCTGTTGAGAAACGTGGTCCGCTGTGGGCATTGCCGGCAGAGGTCTTGGGGCAATGATCTGTTTTTTCTGCTCCCGAGCTAATTTGTCTACCGTTTCCTGGAGAGATTCAAGTTGCCGTCTTTGTTCTCTGAGCATGGTTTTTTGGATCAAATCTGGTTCAAGCTGGATTTCTCGAGTTTTCTTTTGCCCGAAAAAGCTTTTAGAAGTGCCAGGGCTGGAAGAGTTATATCCGGTAGCAACCAGAATTATGAAAATAATACCGACGCCAGCCCAGATAACAATCTTCTTTTGTTTGGGCCCTAAATTGTTGAATCTTTGTTTAAAGCTCATTGCGTCCGCTCCTTTTGATCCACGACGAAAATCATGGTGGACTGGCTGGGCTCCAAGGTGTGATTTTCAATGGCCACGGCGAGAATTGAATTGCTGATGGATGGGGAGAGGAACAGTTCTTCATTGAGGTCAAGCAAACTTTCAGCAAGTGATTTGACCAGATACTTTCTTAACCGAAGCCCGACTCCATCAACATCCACAACCAGCAATAAGTGTACTTCCAAGTCCGGTGAAATCGATACCATTTGGGTTGAGTCACTTATCCGGTAACTCGTTGGGTAGTCACCGTGGTAGGCCTCTCTGATGAGTAAAAGTGCTTGTTTTTCCAAAGGCATTTTCTGGTAGTGGGCCATGTTTTTCTTAAATGTATCTCCATTGGGTGATGCCAGTCTGAGTGTTACTGAAGGAATATCTGTCGGAGTAACGAGCAGGGTGTACACCGCATTGTTGCAAACCACGAACAACTCGCTCTGGGTGTCTGCGTAGAAGTAGTCTCCCCCGGAATCCTGTATCTTGAATTTTATAAATCCATTATTGCCAGAAAAATGCCCTGTCATGGCCTTTTCTTGTGAGAAAATCAGATCATTCATCGGTCCTGGACAAACAATCCGGTTGATATCTCTGTTGGAGAGTTTAACAGCCGTTGGGATCTCTGCCTGGATCACATCACTTGCCAGGCAGCTACTGGCTAGCGTCAGAATCAAGATGGCTGTTGTGAGAATTATTTTAATCACGTTCTTGCTCCTGCCTTTGTGTCAGTTTTTCTTTGAACGATACAATATAAAACCTGCCGTCTTGAAGGCGGTAGTCGATCAGATAGGTTTTGCTGGTATTCTCAAGCAATGTATCACCGGCATACTGTTTGAAATTCCCAAAGACTTCTATGAACTCCTCAGTGACGCTGATTTTCTCGAGATAGAAAACCGAACTGACCTGTGTTTCTTCAACCCTGCTCGCCAAGGAATACCAGGAGTTAGAAGCCTGTGGGTACGCTTCTGGAGCAAAATAGGCGAGCAGTTCCTCAAACTGGCTCCGTGCTGTCGGCGGCGAGTATGTGGCTGCCAGATTTACAATTCTTCTGCTTATGTCTGTAATATAGGCGTCATTGGGTTTACCTTGAATAAACTCGACAGTCCCGGTCATCGTCGGTGGGATCAGGACTACTCGTTGATATTTTACCGCTCGATACACCATAGCTGAGTTAAATATGACGGTAAGCGCCAATAAGGCGATGGTGAACTTAAGTAACCTGTTTTGAGCAAAGAGGTTACTTGTTTTTTGCAGGAAGATCTCTGCGTTCATTCATGAAACTCCCTCTGAAAATAATCGGGATAATTTTTCATCTGAATAAAACCGAACATATAGAGGACATGCCTGAGAAATCCTCTTGATTGCGATCTCTTGATCCGGGTGTAGAAGTATTGGGTGATCAGAAACACCAGCCACATAATTTTGCCGTAAAGAAGGGCCAGGGTGAGGGTGAATACAAAGAGGATCAACTCGTCTGTCTCGAACCAGAGTACCTGGATGGGTCTTGAAAGGTACTGGGGGAATCTGTGGATGAAATTGTTATCGCTCAATTGACCTTTCTCCTGGGCATTCAATGGCTGTTAGCTGATTATTGCACCTATTGTCTGGACAACAGCATCAGCCTTCAGCAGAAAAGCTCCACCCAAAACGACACCCGCCGCAGGTAAAATCATTTGTCGGATGGCCAGTATTGCCGAAAACACCATGCAGGCAACGCCGGCCACAAAGCCGATAGGTCCCAGCAGGATTTGGTTCACCCCGATATCATACAGATCATAGGCAAAGGAACCTGCCGCCGGCACGGTCATGGCGATTGCATTGCTGGATATCAGGCAGAGCGTTGTGATAATGGCGAAGGTTGTAAGATTTCTACCCTGTTTCCTCTTGGCAGTTTGCGACAGGATTTTTTTGTTCATTCGTTCTCCTCCTCTTAGAGAAATTGTTATCGTTCCAATGCCATCTGTCTTGCGTCGGCTATTGTGTCCTTATCTCAACCCTACGATTTTCATATAATTCCTCCGGGTTGGTGGCTATGGGATCCGCCTCTCCTTTGGCTTGTAGTGCGACCACAGAAAATCCTTGGCTTTCAAGAAAACTGACCACCGTAACTGCACGTTGCATAGAAAGCATGAGGTTGTATTGCTCGGAACCAATCTCACAGGAGTACCCGGTGATGAAGAGCGGAGTGTCACGCGTAATTCCATAACGGTGCATACTGTCGAGGAGTGTTTGCGCAGCTTTGGGCGAAAGAGCTGCGCTCCCCATTTCGAAATGAATCTCTGGAAGATGATAAATCTGCGTTGATGATCTCTTCATTGCTCGAGCATCTGTGATCACAAAGGTGATGCACGTTACCTTCTGAGTAATATTCGATTGGAACTCGTACAATTCCTGACGAATCTCAATTGCCTTCAGCTCTACTGATGGCAAAAGGAGGGCAGTCAGTGCGAAAATTATGATTTGGGTTTTGTTCTTCATCTCTGTCTTCTTTTTTCCGGCCATGTGACCAAATTTATCTTTCTCTCATTGTCCCGGTTGGAGGTGGATGAGTTGTAATCGGTAAAGGTAAGTGTCAATAAATGCTGTTTATTACTTATTTGTTTGTGCTAAGTAAGAGACGGATCGGGTTGTTTGTCGGCACGTTTTTTCTCACGATATTTTGCCACCTGAACGCGGTTTCGTATTTTGTAGAGGCCTTTTATTTGTTGTCTGGTGAGTAAAAAACAAAAGGTCGTCTGGATTTCTTCTATGAGTGTGCTCATCTCAAGTTTTTGACCAGGTGCGAGATTGAAGTATCTGCTGGATGCATATCGTTCCCATTTTGTTGGAAGATCGGCTGTCCTTAGAAAACTGTGACGAGCCTTTAGTGAAAGACGGCTCAACTGGGCACGTAACATTTCCTTGTTACCCCAAATTTTTTCCAGGAATTGCAGGCAGAGCTGGTCTTCTCGGCAGAGAGGGTCATTGATGATGCCCTCGCGCTGCAGATAACGGAGAATTCGTTTGGGTATTGAGATTTCCTTTGCATATTCAGAAAGAGGAATCATCGAATTGTTCCTTCAATTTTCTGGATACTTTCACTCACCACCCGGCAGGCATGACGACGGCTGATATTGAATTCTCTGGCAATATCCGGGGTACTGGCAGGGGTGGATTGCTGTAAAAGCCATCGGCAGATTTCACGTTGACGCTTGCTGACAGCCTGTAAAGCCTGTTCGATCTCGATTTCTTCGGGTTCGCTGGTTTCCTCGTTGGGGTCTTCTGAGCAGGGAAGCAAATAATCTTCCAGGCAATGGACGGTCTGGATACCGGAAGCCAACTTGATGCAACTTGTTTTAAATATGACTCGGAAAAACGGGATAAATCGTTCTGGAGATTCTTTTTTCTTGGAGGTGATCAGAGCTTTTACGGAGGCAATTGCGGCTTCTTGATAGAGATCTTCGTAATCGCCAACCATAAATTTGATATAGGGCGAGGCAATCTGCCGAATGAGGCTCTTATTCGACGAAACCCAGCGTAGTGCTGTGGACCACGTCTCCTGTCTGGATAGTTGTTGATCTGTCGGTAATGAACATGTCATTTCTCATTCCCTAAAAGATTAATATAAGATTAAAAATGATTAGGCATTTGCGGCTGCTCTCCTCAATCCCAATGTTTGTAGGCGCTGCCGCGATTTCCTTAAAATGGAATTACGACCGCTATGCCCCCTTTGTGCGACCGCTATGCCCCCCTCTTTACGACTGCTATGCCCACCCTTACGACTGCTATGCCCCTCGGTTGCGACCGCTATGCCCACCCCTTACGACCGCTATGCCCCCTGGTTGTGACCGCTATGCCCCCCTGTCAGGTGTCCCGGGATAGTTGGTGTCCCGTTTTTTTACGTGAACTTTGTCCTGGAGGTCTATTTTCCAGGAAGTGATGAGTTCAGCTTTGGTCAACTCATCCAATGCGCGTCGCAGCTTTCCGCGAAAATCCGACAATCTTCCGATGCTCGCCCCGCATAAATGTTTTAGCGTTGCGACTTTTATCGGGTAGGGTTCTTTGTGGCTGGCATAGAATCCATGCAGCCATTTGGCGAGGTCAGTCTTCAACTTCAGCCGCTGGTGCCATTGCAACTGGGTCCAACCAGCGTTAAAGAGTCTGCCAAGTTTGGGATTTATCTTGAGGAAGTAACCCTGGCTTGAGCTACTGTAGATAAATTCATCAACCAGTGAACCTGCATAGGTGTATGAGTCGGTCCAATAGCTGTTTTTGACCTCTAGGGTGATCTCTACCGCAGAGCCGGTGAGCCGTCGGAGGCAGTCCTTGAGCCATTCACGGCCTGATTTCCCGGACCTGCGACCTATTCCATGAAGAAAGCCCTTCCCGGTGAATCGCACATATTCACTGGTTGTTTGTTGCAATGAGACAAGGTGAAGGGCATGGATAAGCACATCAAAATCACCCTGGTCGAGGCGCCAGCCGGTATAGCGAATATCGAGTCCCTTTACTGCAGCGATGACCTCTCCTTTGACAGCTTTCCGCCGACCCCGCTGGATGACACCAAAGAGGGAGGAGCGCAAACAGATATTCGGGATGCCCCGGGTTTGTACAGGCCAGAGTGGGAGGGGGGAGGAATCTGCTCGTGTTTTAATCTCTTTCTGAAGCTCAGGTGAAAGACACTTCAATCCTTTGGTTGTTGGATCATCTTCACGTTCCACTCTGCATTACCAAAGGTGAATATCTTTTGATTTCCTCTTCCGGCCAGGTTGCTTGCGTGATTTTTCCTCCATGGCAGACGTGTCCAAAAAATTATCAAGATCAGACCTTCGGAAAAGGAGTTTTCCTTTTTGTTGGCCAGATGGTCGTGAAAATGGAATTGAACGCTGCTCAACAGCCAACCGTCTGAAGTGGTCAGGAGAAAAACCGACATATTCAGCCGCCTGTTTCAATGTCATGACACTGGACTCGGGTGGAGCCCTATTTGCCAGCAAGCGGAGGATTTTATTTTGAGTTTCCTCGATTGCTGCAAGTCTGCTATCAATGTCCATAATCTGTTCGACCTTGATATATGTACCCTTCAACAGCCTTCCTGATTTCCTCGGAGGATCCCCAAACCCATGTGACTCGGCTGATAGCTGTTACTTCTTCCAACCTGACAGCGACAGGGGGAGGGCAGGGACGTCTACCCCGGATAATATGACTCAGAAAATCAGGTCCGATATCGGCCAACCGTGCGATTTCTTTCTGTGTGATTTTCTTCTTGTTAGGTTTCATGGCCATTTATGTTATAAAAAATAGACCGTGAGTCAACAAAAAAGTAGACCAAAGTAGACCTATTATGCTTTTTTTCTTCCATAAATTGAGCAGGTGGTCTATAGTTGACTTATGGATCAATTAATCACAAATCAATTTCGAGCAGCTCTCACACATTTGCTGGCTCAAGAAGGTCGAGGGGCACAGGCACGTCTTGCAAAACAGCAGGATATTGATCGCGGATATCTCAATGCCATTGTCAAAGGCAGAAAATCCGGTTCCGAAAAGATACGGTCAAAAATAGCCAGCCATTTCGATATGGCCTATGAGGATGTGTTTGTTCTAGGGCGACGTGTATTGGAGCAAGCTGAGAGTTCAGCTGCAAATTATGAAAATCAAACGTTTGATGCTTTAACGACAGCGGAACCTACCCCAGAAAATACACCAGGTAACGATGCTATAGATTTTAAGGTCCCGGCTAGAAGGGAAGGTGGGTCATCAAGCATCCACACCAGGATACTGAAAACGATTGAAGTTCTCGAATCTGATACAAAATACGGTGATCTTCTTGCTGGTTTGATCGATGCTTTTCACGATTCTCTCAGCACGAAAAGAGAAAAAGAGACAATACATTGACAAAAGAAAGGGCTTGAGTTTCAAGCCCAAGAGGTTGACCGAAGTGCGGACAATAAGAAAGAATGAGGCTCATCAGGTGTAGCACTCATCTGGTGTAGAAATCTGAACTTAATCTGAAAGATTACATTATCAAGTTTTAATCTCATCTGACAATTCGATTTTACATTATCTTTGGTAATGTCTTCTTTGCAGTTGCTCCATCTCTGGCCTTTTTCGACTGAATAGCCAAGTCTACCTGCACAGGAATAGTATATAGTTGCGATTTTGCTTAAATGTTCTTTATTGGCAGTGCGAATCTCTTATCTGAGCTTGAACGATAGTCAGTTACTATCAACCGTTACGCCTAACCCTTCCTCTGAAGTGAACTGCAAAAATAATCTGGAATAATCTCGGATTTAGAAATGATTTTTTCTTGTCAGGCCATATGGGACTCCAAAAAGGTCAACAACACCTTTTAGTGTCGTTAGGTTTTCGAGGCAACTTCTGGCTTCAAGATACAGTAGTAAGGTTCCTTTCTGATGTTGTTAGAAAATTAAAACCTTCGACTTGGCAATATTCAAACGGATCGTAGGAAAGCTGTTCTTGAAAGCCTCAGTACAAGGGTGCCACATCTCGTATCCGGTTCTTGTTCTTCCTCGCCCAACTTTGCAGGATCAGAAGATTACCTAAAATAAGAATAACCTATTTCTCAGCATCTGGAGTCGGCCGTTTAACGAACCGGTATGGACACTCAGCCTGTCATGTTTTGATCGTATATCCATTGAAAGGAGCCAAGACTTAGTTGTTAACTGCTGAAATTTTACCTGTATGAAAATCATGTGTCGTTTTTTTCGCAATAGGCACCCTACTTTTAGATGAAACATTTTTGGCCATGTTTGGAACGTTTACGAATGTATGCTCAATAACATCCTGAATACATGATCTTATTTTTACTGAAACGTATCGTCCGTATCAAGTGTCAGCTATTTTGTTCGGTTATTTCTTTAAGGAACATATAATTTATTATTGATAATTTTATTATTTGGAGTTATGAAACTTAATGTTCCTTAGATGATAATTATTTTTCATTATGAAGGTGAAAGTTTATGAATGATAAAGAAATTGGCGCAAAAGTGAGACAAATACGAAAAGGATTTGGTATCACGCTAGATGCTCTGACAATGAGAACCGGACTTTCTACTGGTTATCTATCAAAGATAGAACGCGGTGTCAGCAGTCCACCAATAGCGACCCTGAGTCGTATCGCTTCCGTTTTAGGTATTAGTCTCTCTGACTTTTTTAGAGATTTTGAAGAAACAATAAACATTTCCATAATACTTCCAGAGGAACGAAAGTCTCTTACGAAGGACAATGATTCTTTTGGTTATCACTACGAATCACTTGCTCATAAACGACATAATAAATTAATGGAGCCCTTTCTTATTACCGTTTCCCCCAATTGTCCCGATGAACGAATGTTTGTCCACAATGGTGAAGAAATGCTCTACCTAATCAAGGGAAGTATTGAGATGAAATATGGTGAAGAAAGTTACGCAGTGTCTACAGCAGGCACTTGCATTTACATCGATTCGTCTATCCCGCATCGGGTAAATTGTGTTGGAAATGATGAGGCGCAATTACTTGTTGTAGTGAGTCAGTCTCCAATAGTAGAGAGCCAGTCTCAAACAATTTAATCAAACCTAGGTTGGTTAGCCGACCAGGAAGTTAAGAGAGGTAAAATGAAATGAAAAAAACATCAAGAATTTCAGGCCTTCATAAAATGACTATCCCCGAACGTATTGCAGCGCTTCGGAATTTTGCAGATCTGACCGACGAGGAAACGGCTCTTTTGGGGAAAAGTGCCGTTTTGGGGATGGATGTGGCAGAGCGTATGATCGAAAATGCGATTGGGACCTTTGAGCTACCTTTGGGATTAGTTCCCAACATGAAAGTAAATGGTCGAGAAATCCTTGTTCCTCTGGCCGTGGAGGAGTCCTCCGTTGTTGCAGCCCTTGCTAACGCAGGGAAAATGACATGTTCCGGCGGGGGATACTTCACCTCTAGTAGTGAGCCAATTATGATAGCCCAGATTCAGGCTGTTGAAATTGCCGATCCGTTTGGAGCTAAGATGAAAATTCTTGAGCACAAAGAAGAGATCATCTCTCTTGCCAACGAACAAGACCCAATTCTAGTTAAACTTGGTGGTGGATGCCGTGACATCGAGGTACGGGTAATCGACTCGAGCAAAGGTCCGATGGTAGTGACCCATATCCTCGTCGACACTCGGGACGCCATGGGGGCCAATGCAGTTAACACAATGGCTGAAGCAATTGCGCCTTACATCGAAAAATGGACAGGGGGCAAGGTTTTGCTGCGAATTCTGTCTAATCTTGCCGATCGTAGAATCGCACGTGTTCGTTGCCTTGTCAAAAAAGAAGCCATCTCTCCTGGACCTGAAGTAATTGATGGCATAGTCAGCGCGTGGGCGTTTGCAGATGTCGACCCTTACAGAGCCACAACCAACAACAAGGGTATTATGAATGGTATTAGCTCCCTGGTCATTGCCTCAGGCAACGATTTCCGTGCCATTGAGGCAGGTGCGCACGCTTGGGCGTCTCGCACAGGTCGCTATCGCGCTTTAGCACGTTGGGAAAAAGACACAGACGGCAATTTAGTGGGCAGCATGGAGCTACCACTTGCTATGGGATTGGTTGGTGGTGCAACAGCAATTCATCCTATGGCCAAATTGGTAGTGAAGGTTTTGGGAGTCAAAACTGCCACAGAACTGGCTGAAATAACAGCCGCTGTCGGATTAGGACAAAATCTATCAGCTTTGAGAGCCCTTGCTAGCGAAGGCATTCAGAGGGGACATATGTCACTCCATGCTAAAAATATTGCAGTTATGGTCGGGGCACAAGGTGAAGAAATTGATATCGTGGCAAATCAACTTGCCGCGGAAGGCAAGGTCCGGGTTGACCGGGCTGAAGCAATATTGAAGCAGGTACGACAACCATCCTGCTAATCGCTCCATGTTTCCTATCCTTAAAGGAGGAGTCTATGAAACGAAACCGTCTGTTTGCTATGCTGTTTGCTGTTCCCGTCTGTCTCATGATGTTGTTCCCGTCAATGGTACCGGCTGCCGAAAAGCCCATTCACTGGCGTATGCAGGTTTTGTGGGATCCTGGGACCCTGCCGTACAAGATTGAAGAAAAATTTGCTGACCGCGTCCGCGAGTTATCTGACGGTCGGCTGGACATCAAAGTTTTCGCCCCCGGGTCTCTTGTCCCCACAGCTGATATGTTGGATGCTCTTCAGGGTGGCATGATAGACATGATGAAGCAATACGAAGGTTATTACATCGGCAAGATGCCTGAAGTGGCTTTTACCAGTTCATTACCCCTTGGGTTCACCGAGACCTGGCAGTTTGAGACTTGGTTTTGGCAACTGGGCGGCATTGAATTGATAAGGGATAGTTATGCCAAGCAGGGAGTTTATTACATCGCTCCAACTATTTATGGACAAGAGCCAATCCATTCCAAAATTCCCATCAGAACCATTGCCGATCTCAAAGGGAAAAAAGGCCGGTTTGTGGGCCTGGCAGGGCCGGTAATGCAGAAACTGGGCGCTTCAGTTACACCGTTGCCCACAGCCGAGGTCTACTCAGCTCTTGAAAAAGGGGTCGTGGATTTTGCGGACCGTGGCGGATTAGCGGCTAACTACGATGCCGGCCTCTATGAAGTGGCTAAATATATCATCCTACCGGGTTTTCATCAGCCCACAACAGCAACCTGTTACGTTGCAAACATAACAGCCTGGGAAAAGCTGCCTAAAGACATTCAGGCAATTGTCGAAACTGCTGCACGTGAAGCTTCTGCAGAACTGTTTCAGCGTAATCTTGTCGAAGGTCTCGCGGCATTGGAGAAATTCAAACAAAAGGGTGTGGAAGTTATTTATTTACCAGACTCTGAAATCAAACAGATCCGCAAGACGGCCATGGAAGTCTGGGCTGAATACGGTGCTAAAAGTGAGAAAGCCCAAAAGATTCTCGACTCCCAGATGCAGTGGATGAAACAACTCAAATTGATTGACTAGTGATTGTTTTGCAAAGAGACATAATTTTCAGCTTTCCGAAGCTGGAAATTTCGTAATGCGAGTATGGTGATTCAAACCGCTATATATTGACAGGAGTCAGCCGAAGCAGAGTAGGCGACAGCTGACTCATGTTCTTCACGCTACAATAAGGACTTTGAGATATGTCTGCATTGAAGAAATGCCTTCGGGCAATTGATATTCTGAACGAAAGGGTTGCGCAGATTGTAAGCTGGATTGTCATCCTGATCATAGCTTCGACTGTTTACGAAGTTATCATGCGCTATCTCTTTAATGCACCTACCAATTGGGTCTTCGAATTTAACTATCTCATCCACGGGCCCTATTTTCTTCTCTTAGGAGCTTATACATTCGCCATTAATGGACATGTCAATGTGGATATTATATATGGCAGGTTATCGGCCCGTACCAAAGCCATAGTTAACTTGTTTACCATGCCGTTGTTCTTCTTCTTTGTTTTAATGATGTTCATCTACGGAGGTCGGTTCGCACTCAACTCACTCGCTTTTCATGAGCGGCTGTCATCAGCCTGGGCCCCACCAGTATACCCCGTGAAATTTGTTATACCAGTCGCGGCATTCCTGCTCCTCTTGCAAGGAATCGCTCGTTATATTCGCGATCTACATCTGGCAATCACTGGAAAGGAAGGTGAGCTATGAATATTGAAACTGTCGCCTTCATGATGTTTTTTTCACTGATTATCCTACTCTTCACGGGGTTACCGCTGGCATTTGTTCTGGGTGGGTTATCCCTGGTTCTTTCATACTTTTTGTGGGGACCAAATTCGATGTTGCTGGCAGCTGTTCAGACCTGGGGAGTCATGAATTCCTATTTTCTGGTGGCTGTTCCCTTATACGTGTTTATGGCGAACATTCTTCAGCGCTCCGGCATCATAGAAGATATGTTTAAAGTTATGCAGATTTGGTTCGGCCCGGTACGTGGTGGGCTTGCTATCGGAACCGTAGTAATCTGCACTGTCATGGCGGCCATGACCGGTATTGTCGGTGCTGCCGTCGCCACCATGGGAATCCTTTCTCTGCCAGCCATGCTTAACCGCAAGTATGATAAGAGAATTGCTCTGGGCAGTATTTGTGCCGGAGGTACACTCGGAATCCTGATTCCCCCGAGCGTTGTCACTATCGTTTATGCAGTTACTGCGGGCGTTTCTATCGGTAAGATGTTTATGGGCGGAATTATTCCCGGACTCATGCTTGCCGGCTTGTACATTGTCTACATAGCTATTCGGTGCTGGCTGCAGCCCGAGATGGGACCGGCCCCATCCAAGGAAGAACGTTCTTCGTATGATTTTGTAGACAAATTGGTAGCTTTGCGGGGAATTCTGTTACCGATCTTCTTGATCGTTGGAGTTCTTGGTTCTATCTATACCGGAGTTGCGACACCAACCGAAGCTGCTGGTCTCGGTTCCCTTGGCGCCATCATATGTGCAGCCATATATCGAAAACTGACCTGGTCAAATTTTCGCGAGGCGATTTTTGAAACCGGCAAGATAACGGCTATGATATTGTGGATTACGATAGGCGCGAGGTGTTTTATCGCTGTGTTCTCGGCTGTCGGTGGTGATGAGCTCATCCGCGATTTCATCACTGGTATTTCCACCAATCGATGGGTAGTTATGATTTTCATTCAGCTACTCCTCGTTGTTTTAGGGTTATTCCTGGATGAAATCGGAATCATTCTACTGTGTGTGCCTATCTTCTTACCAATTATCAAAGATCTTGGATTTGACCCTATTTGGTTCGGAATCCTTTTTCTTATAAACGCCCAAATGAATTATATTACGCCACCATTCGGCTATACATTGTTCTATCTTAAAGGTGTGGCTCCTGATGGTGTCACTATGGGCGATATTTATCGTGCAGTTTTCCCTTTCGTTGTTATTCAAGCAGTTTTTTTAGCACTTTGCATGATTTTCCCACAAATCATTCTGATTCTACCTAACCTGATGAATTAGCGACACATAACACCTACAATTTTACATTTTCGACGTTTGATTTGCAGGAATAAGACGATGACGAAGGGAAGTTATGCCCCTCAAAAACTCTTTCCTCCATATTCTTTACGACATTAACTTTTGAGGAGAACCATAAATGAAGAAAAACATTGTCATAGCGAACGCGAGCGGATTCTGGGGAGATGAGGCAGCAGCGATAAGACGCCAGATAATGGGTGGACATATTGACTACCTAACAATGGACTACTTGGCCGAAATAACGATGATTATTTTAGGACGGCAAATAGCGAAAAAACCAGATTACGGATATGCCGGAGATTTCGTCACAAATCTTGAAGATATGTTAGGTGAAATAGCCAACCGTGGCATTACAGTCATCACCAATGCCGGTGGAATTAATTCACAGGCTTGTGCAAAAGCTCTCGAGAGCATTATAGAAAAACAAGGCCTGGATCTGCCGGTTGCTGCAATTGATGGCGATAATTTGATGCCTAAGTGGGATGAATTGGAAAAGGCTGGTTGTGGATTTAAACATCTTGAGACCGGGGAGCCCCTTGGGGTTCTCCGAGAGAAAACTGCAGCCGCAAATGCCTATATAGGTGCCAAACCTATTGTGGCCGCACTACAAAAAGGCGCTAGGATAGTAGTAACTGGACGCTGTTATGACGCTGCTAGTGTTGTGGCGCCTTTTGTCCATGAATTCGGCTGGTCTTGGGACGAATATGATAAGTTAGCTTCGGCTCTGTTGGCTGGCCACCTGATCGAATGCGGGACCCAATCCACTGGAGGTAATTATACACGATGGGAAGAGGTTCCTTCTTATTTGCAAATGGGATATCCATTGGTTGAAGCATCTCCAGATGGATCGTTTGTTTTGACTAAACACCCACAAACTGGTGGATTGGTAAACGTGCGCACAGCTAAAGAACAGATCCTCTATGAAATCGGTAATCCAAGGGCATATCAGTCGCCGGATGTTATTGCCGACTTCACATCTTTTTCTCTGATGGAGGAAGGTGTAGATCGAGTTAGGATTAGTGGCGTTAAAGGCAGAATGCCGACGGCAGACCTGAAAGTCTCCTTAAATTATGCTGCTGGTCACAAAATATTAGGTATGTTGGTTGTCAGTGGACCGAAAGCTGTGCAAAAAGGAAAAGTATTCGCAGAAATGTTCTGGGATCGTGTGGGAACCGACGGATTTATTGATCGACGGACAGATTACGTAGGATATTCCGCGTGCTGGGGCGAATCTGCAGCCCCTCCTGTAGAACCTAATGAGATTATCTTACGTTTTGCCGCCAGAGCGGAAACAAAAGACCCCTTGATTCGCTTGAGCAAAGAACTGGCAGGATTAATCCTGGCAGGCCCCCCAGGTGTTACCGTTTTTGGTGGGCGACCCGCGATAACACCAGCTTTTGGATTTTGGCCGGCATTGATTTCAAAGGACAAGGTAACGGCTCGATTAACCTTTCGATGTCAAGAATCGTTCTACGAATGTGACGATGGTCCATATGGCGAATTGAAATTGCCGGAAATCCCATTGCCATCAGAAATAGTACAACCTCAAAGAACAGTAGCAATGCCATTGAGACGGATCGCCCATGCTCGCTCGGGTGATAAAGGTGATCTGGCTAATATTGGTGTGATAGCTTTACTGCCTGAGTTCTATATTGAAATTCTAAGGGAGGTCACAGTTGATAAGGTGGCCAATTTTTTCGCATCCAATGTCAAAGGTCCGGTTGAAAAACATTGTCTGGACAATCTGAATGCAGTGAACTTCGTTCTTCATGGGGCATTGAACGGCGGAGGAACTGTATCCTTGCTGTTAGACAACCAAGGGAAAACACTTTCTCAGGCACTACTAAACATGGTCATAAACGTAAACGAAGAATTGTTGTCTCTGATTGAAGGAACTGAAAAGAACTAAATGCAATCCTTGTGATGAAAAGATGCAACGACTAGGAATTGCATGTGTGTTTTTTAACAACAACCAGGAGGGTAACATGAAAGATATTAAAAATCTCAATGTATACGGATTGCTGATTTTGTTAGTTCTTCAGACAATTATCACCTCTTCTTGTTTTGCACAGGGCTTGGTTTATGATGATAGTTCAAGGAATCCCGTTATGATTCCGCCCAGTGAACGTGACCTTCAAACCGTTTAAGCGGAGCCTTGGCCGAAGGTCCCAGTTACCTCACTACATAAGAGATTTTTTTTAATAGCCAGACACCTAAACTGGAAAGCATGATCTTTTCATCCGAATAAAGGTACTGCCAATTATAGTAGTATGAAAAGAATAATTTTCCCCAGGCAAACCCGAGGCTTTGCCTGGGGGATAAGAAAAGTTTGACGATTTCAGACAAATGAAGAAGCCTTCACTCTCGTGGATCTCTCAAAGTCACAAAGTGGAGGCTTCATAATGTGGCTTAATTTGTTTGGACAGTATTTAGCTAATGAAAGATATCATTTGGCAAGTTTTCATCGGAAAGCACACATCTTAGGTTAATGTTATTTCTGAACAGTATGGTCCTGATCATGACCAAATATCACGGTCGCAATAGAGCGTTATGACTTTTCCAGAAATTCAAATATATTTCCGAAAAAAGGCTCGAAATGGAGTGGTTTCAATTATTGATTTTTCCAGACCATCTACCGGTACACCTGCTCCATTTCTGACCATCGTCGGCGTTGATACTACTTTCATATCAAGCGTTGATATTGCCAGATCAAATCCATTGCAATACTGATCATTCTCGAACTTTATAGATTTCCTGTGCATCGCATCACGATGTTGTCCCAAATCCTAACAACAAATCAGAAGTTAGAGATTTGAGATAGTCCATGAAAATATCAAACAAGCGATTGTCCGATTAAGTTGAAAGTTGAAAACGAAATGTGTCGGATTGAGTGTGGATTTCTACACATCCTGTGATTGAGTTGCGGTATTCATTCGCTAAACTCTGGGTGTATTCAAGTCCATGCTTTTTTTATCTTGCTTGCCCTGGAAGGGGGAAAGATCCAGAGTATAACGGGTGCTTTTTAGCTGACCGGTTTTTGTAAAGATTCCTTTGCCTACCAGGTCTTGTAAATCTCTTGTCGCTGTTGCTGAGGGTGATTTTGTTATAGCTCGGTAATTTTTGGCACTGAATCCACCTTGAAAGCCTTTCGGCCCTTCCAGTAGTATCCGGTTGATCACTTTTAATTGGCGAGGGTTGAGATTATCTTTGTGAGTATCGAAAAACTTTGCTTTGGTTATTATGAAATCAACTTGCCTGATGGTTTGTTGTTGAGCGATGATAATGGTTTTCCCAAAATAAATTAGCCAGTTTGTCACGTCATTTCCTGTACTCTGGGCTGCCAGCTCCTCGTAATATTCTCTTTTCCTGTCGTCAATGGTTGAAGAAAGCGCAATGAGTGTCGGTTGACCCATATTTTGTGATAATGATTTTTCAACTATGCCACGCCCGATCCGTCCGTTTCCGTCCTCGAAAGGATGGATTGAAACAAAATAGATATGAGCAATCCCTGCCCGAACCAATGGGGTCAAAGGTTCTTTCCCGCCAGGGGCTGATTTGTTGAACCAAGCTATGAATTTCTCCATTTCCTTTGGAACATCGGCAGATGGGGGAGCTTCAAAATGGACTGTTGGTTTATCGTATCGCCCGGACACAACCTGCATTGCTTCCTTGTGGGTTCGATATTTTCCTATCTCTATGTTTCTTCGGCCGGACATCAACATTTCATGCCAATTGCAGAGAGTCTTTTCTGTCAATGGTGAATCATAATTGGTGAATATATCATTCATCATTTCAGCGATCCCGGCTTCCGCCGGTTTTACCCTGTGATGATCGGCTATTCCCAAACCGAATTCTCTCCTGATAGAGGACTGCAGGCTTTCCCGGTCTAAAAATTCTCCCTCAATTTCAGAGGTTTTGATGGCTTCATTACATACAAGTTCAACGATTAGGTCGTTTCGGTCTTCACGTGAAAGATGCCTGGCTATGCCAAGCGAAAAACCAGATTGCCTTGAATATTCTCGTTCTAATTTCTCGATTTCACTGTTATCATAGGTGAAATTCCCCCAATCATCTTTTTGCCAGTTCCATTTTATTCGTGCCATGATCTATAAAACCTCCTTTTATAGATCATTATACTTGGTATTGTGATTTGTAAAAGCATATTTATTAGCTCATGGGCACTATGAAGCGAAGTTGTGGGCAATGAGAAAAAATGAAAAGAGGCCTACTTGAAGTTGTCCGGGATGTATTGGGAGAGGATCGAAAATAAGTCGATCATTTTTCTTTAGTGGAGCAAAAATGGAACAAATGGTGAAATAAATAAGAAAATATATTAATGTTACAGGATGATAACACCTAAATGATAACGGACTGAAAATCCGTGTGTCCCTGGTTCGATTCCTGGTCCCGGCACCAACAAATTCAAGCACTTAGCTCTACGTAGGGTTAAGTGCTTTTTTTATTGTGTGTGAATCTGTGTGTGACTTTTTTCTCTGGCAGCTTCATAATCACGAATTGCCTGCCTCTCTGTTGCATTAAAACTATGTAGATAAATCTCGGTCGTTTTGCGGTTTTCGTGACCGAGGATTTTTTGGATAGTGCCGATAGGTGTATTGATACTATCCATCAATGAGGCGCCGGCATGTCGAATCGCATGGAACCTGAAATATGGGACTTCCGCTTTGGTACACAGGGATTTCATGATCTTTTTCCGATCCTGATACGGTCCTTCCTTCCAACACCTGTCATTTCTGCTGTAATACCGATGCCAGAATACCCAAGGATGCTTGTCTGTCCGGGAAGAAAAGCGTTCACTTAGGATGCTGTGTAGCTTGTGAGTCATCCATATTCTTCTGGGTGTCAAATGACCGCCGCTCTTCTTCCTGGTGTACAAGGTTACATAACCGCTCCGCAGATCAAGATCACTCCACGTCAACCGGTTGATTTCGCTTATGCGCCCCATTGTCTCGCGGATTGTCCATAAATAATCCTGGACGTCTTTCGAGGCTACGGCGATGACTTTGTCTATGTCCTCAGAAGACGGAACATATTTAATCCTTTTTTCTACCGGGAGAAAAGATATACCCTCAATGGGATTATGACTTGTCAGCTTTTTATTTAGAGCAAAGTTGAATGTAGCCTTAAGATAACGGATTTCTTTGTTGGCAACATAGTGAGATTTTCGACTACGCCGTAAGATGAATTTTTCAATCATTTCCGGTGTAAGTTCTGTACATGTCAATTTGCCCCAACTTTTTATCCATCGACGTGCCATGTAGAGATATTCATGGTAATGCCTGTCAGAATTGTAGGCTTTGACATAATCTAATCTAACATTAACCAGCTCCAAGAAGGCCATGTCTGTTTTGGTCTCCTGTATCGGTGGTGGATTTTTTATTTCCTCCTTCTTTTTCGCTTCGGCTCGTTGAGCCTCTCTTTTTGTTTTGAACCAGGTCTCCGTGTACCTGATTCCCTTGAGGATGAAGTCGTATCGCCATCCCTTTCCTTTCTTGAAATAACTGCCCATAAAGATCCTCCTTACTTGGGAAAAATAGAGAACCTCCGAGCTTCGCACCGCCCAGTTTTTTCCAGTTTTTGTATACCCAACTGGTACTTTTTTTTAAGAACTGAGCGACCTCATCAGGGGTCATTATCCTCTGAGAAGATTTTATGTCAAGTGTTGATTGAGGCATAAGGCGATTCTGCCGGGAGCTATTGGTCGATGAAATATTTTTTGTTATTAGTTGGCCAAATGCTAAATGAGATCGATTGACTTGGGCTATGATTCCAATAATAGAATGACAATAAATCATAGTTAAGCTATGTGCAAAATTATTTCAATAGAAAATTAATCAAAATTCAGTATTAAGCGTAGCGCCTGAATAGGAAACATCTCCACTCAACAGCCAATGTTTGTATTTCAGGTCGGCGGGTCGAGGCTTTCTTTGCCAAAGCCTTCTATGAATCTATATTTAAGAAAATGAGAGCATTTCTTGATCAATTACTCTCTTAAATATTTGGAATAGTTAAGTAATTGTATGAAGTTGCCTGAAAAAATAAAAATTCTGTATGATAATACCTGAAATTGTGACTGTTGACCTGTATGGATCTTTCAGAACAAGTTTGACGCAGTGTGGTCATTGATCGTGACACTAAAATATGTTAGATCACAAGAGTATCTACAGAAGTGTGAATGCTTTAAAACTATCTATTAACCATCGATAACTGGAAATTATGCATGCTACATCACGTTCCAACCTTGAAAGAAGGTTATCTCGTCACGCAACTGTTTTAGACGGCAACCTTGTGCTAACACCAGTCGACAACTTTCCAGAACTCGACCGCTTTTCAAGTTTCACTTCTAGCTTTCACGGTCTATATGCCTCTGATAAGCTACGATCTATAAAACAGCAAAAGACCGCAAATATACAGTTTAGCGGACGTAGTCACCTCTCGTTAGAAATTAACAAAATTCATGAGCAGCTTGCGAATGCCTTCAACTGTTCCCATGCTTCATTAAGACTTTTGTCTGGTTTGCATGCTCATATAGTTTTATTTATGGGGCTCGCTAAGATTGGTGCAAAGGTAGCGCTTCTTCCTGTAGAGGGTGGGGGGCACTTTGCAACACCAGGAATTTTGGAAAGGCTTGGATTGAAGGTTATCCCCTTGCTTTCAGACAATGATCGAAAATGTATAGATATTGATGCCTCCACAACTGTTATCGAGCGTGAAAAGCCAGATATCTTATTCATCGACCGAAGCGAGGGGTTGAAATTCGAAGACTTCTCCGCAATTGGACAATTAGATGTACCGATTAGAATTTTCGATAGCTCACAATATGTACCCCAAATCATTGCGGGGCTCTACACCAATCCCTTTAAGTGGGGCTTCAATATTCAGGTTCTGACCTTGCACAAGAGTTTTCCTGGCCCGCAGAAAGCAGCGATCTTGTCCGATGATGATGACCTTTGGCAGGTAGTCCTTTCCGCTCTCAGCAATTATGTTTCCAGCTCACATATCGAAAACAGTCTACTGACGGGTCTAATTATTGAAAACACAGATGCATTAAACCTTTATGCTAACCGCCTACTTAATGTAAAGGAAACTCTTGAAAGTGAGTTACTCAAGAATGATGTACCGGTCATCCTAAGCAACGAGACAGGTTCGTCGTCTTGGCCTTTAACTCAGCATCTGTGGCTAACCATGCCCGATCAGGAAAAGGCGTTTTTTTACTGGAAGCTCTTGGAAAGAAACCGTATTCAAACTAATTATCGTCTCCTCCCCTATAACCTGGGCTGGGGACTACGATTGGGAGTCACTGCGGCTGTCTCTCGCGGCTTGCAAGTTGACGATGTGGAAGAAGTAGCCAAGATTATCGGAATGCTGTTTCGCAATCCGAATGAGCATAATCTGCGAAAAGATGTCACGCGCCTTGTGAGGAGGATACGCCCTAACTCTCCATTTCTTGACTCTAAAACCAGAGATGAATGATAAATATTACGACAATAATTTGCTTTCCAGATGGTCTAGAGGCGCTCGGACTGCTGTCCCGGCACCACTATCAGTAAGATCTAGGTGGTATCGCAAAATCATAGGAGAAATATTTGAAAGGATTCCTGTCACTAATAACGGAGAAATCTTATCAGTGGGAGCAGGTACAGGCCAAACGGAACATTATCTGCAACACCGCGGCTTCAAAGTGGTGGCTAGCGATATTGATGTAACCTCTCTTGACCTTTGCAAAAATATGGGGCTCGACGTGATTAGACTCGATGTCACGGATTTCGATCTACGTCTGGTAGATTGTGAGGCTATCTATATTGATGGAGTGCTGGGGCATCTTTATAAAAATATCAGATGGTCGGATTTGGCAGAAAATCTGGCAAAAACGGGCTGCGGTCATCTTTTGCTAAGCAACGACTTGTCAGATACGGATTTAGAACCAAATTTCACCGTCCACGGAAAGCCGGGTGCCAGCTTTTTCAGGCCTCCAACTGGATTTTTTGCGGATATCTTCTGTGACGCGGGACAGTGGCGACCTGCCTGGACCCATATCTTAAATTATCGACGTCCTGGGCGTGGTATCAGGCGGCGTGAACTTCTGGTACTAGAAAACCTCACTGATGCACGAAAGGATGAAAGATAGCAGCATTCATGACAAGTCCTACTTTCAAGTTTTCAGCTTTTATCAGTTTATTAATGAACTCGGCATCTCCATTAAAACCTTTTCTTGTTGCAAGCTCAGCATATTCTCGCAATCGGCTAAGTATCTGATCATGGCCATTTTTTCCGGAAAGGGCATCGAGTAGAATCTGATAGAATCCAACGCGCCAAAGCCCATATATATTGCCACTATTTTCATCCAGTACTTTTATATTGTTCAGCGCCCTTTCTGCGTCTTCTCTGAACTCGTCGATAGAGTTAGGGTTACTTTCATAGACGTTCTGGTCAAGCACCGCATCTCTCCAGCAACGGATTGCAAATCGAAATGTATACACATGGGGGTAACTGGCAAGATCTGCAAAGCCTGTTTTTTCAATAAAATTTCTATATTTAGCGAGTTTGATGCGAGTTACGGACAAATCGGAGTTCGGTTTCTGGATCGATACATTCAGGAGATCGCCATCCAAATAAAATTGTTCTCGGTTCCCAAAAACCGCAAATTCATCCTGTGCATCTTTATAAGCTTCTTCTATCCTGATACACAGATTTTCAATGTTTTCATCAGGTTGTCCCAGGCCCAAACTGTCTTCGCTTCCCAACCTTTTTGTGAAAATTACCAAAGCGGGTAAGATTACAAAACTCAAAACATGTGCCTTTTCGTACAGCAAACTGTTGGCTTTAAAGCATGGATCGGTTTTGGCAACAACAGCCGAGAGGGGCGTTGCTTCATTCACCAGAATTGCCTTCGCGACGTTCATCCGTCTGAGATGAATATGGCGAAGTGTGTCAAAGTAAATACGGTTGACCAGATTCTTTAGGAAATAGCTGTTTTCGATTTGGCACTCTTCGAACGTATTCGCGACAGCTTTATTTAGGGTTGCCAGGGCTTCGGGATCAAAGATGCCGGAATGAGCATTGAGGTGAATTTCCCAGTATTCAGCGGACAGGCGGATAATCGGATCTGGAGAACCCCGAAGAAGAGTGACAATTTGACTATTCTCCGGTCCATGCTGTGCTTCGAGCAATGCCAGCTTAGCTATAGCTGGAAAGCCTTCAATTCGATCATCCTCATTGATCGAAGCCAATATTTTTCGTGCATCTCGAAACAGACCGCTTTTATCTAGGATTACACCCAATTGAAAAATGACATCTTCGCTGTCGATTTGGTCAATTGTTTTTTCCAGCCGGGATGCCATGCTTTTCAAATTACCTTCCCCCATGGCACGATCAAAATAGCGGGTCAACTGGCTCACATCCCGCAATTCAACACCAGCCAACCAATGTAGGGTTGGTTGCTCATTGGTTTTGATTGCGCCAATTCTCCACTTCAGTGCACACTGGAAAGCCGTTTCAAAACTATTGTCTTGCTTAGCGACTGTGTCTCTGAGATGTTCAGCTAGACGCTCATGCATGATGAATAGTCTGCCTGGTAAAGAGGACCTCGGTATTATGCCAGCTTTGGAGAGAATGCGTAGATCTCTATCTGCTTTTATCATAGTCCAATATTTGGCTAATCCGCTTTGACCATTTGCTTTCAAAAAAGCTTCTCTAAATGATTTTCGATCAAAATTGCCCTTGAAAATGGCGAGCGCAGTTGCTGTCGCCAAGACAACAACGAGCCTTTTCGACGGAGGCTCATGGTCTTCTGTTTTTTTAGAGAACAGGTAATTAATAGCTATTCTCACAAGCATTTTCTGCGCAGCGCTTCCTTTCAATTCAATCTGAGCAGACTGAATTTCTGCAATAGAAGCCGAGCCTGAACTAGAGTAACTGGTAAATCCTTTTACCCGTGCCAATGCATCCACTGACAACTGGACAGCTGCAATATCAGCATGGGATAAGGCTTGGATATTATGTAATTGGTCATTCTTTCGGGCGTGAGAAAGCAGACGAATTTCTGTACCCGCCCTGATACGCCAATTCTCAAGTGGTTGGGCTAAAAATATCAGGCGACGTTCAGATATTGCTAAGGGCATGTCAAGCAGTCGTCTTGTTGTTTCCTTAATTGTCGAGGCCTCAGCCAGGTGAAAATTATCAACTACAACAACGGAATCTAAGTGAGCAAGACTGCCAAACTTCTTCAAAAAAATATTTTGCACTCTATAGCCGCAGCTGAAATCGTAATAATGGAAATTATCAGCAAATACACAAGTATCTTTATCTCGGATTAGCGCTTCTGCCAGCAATGTAGCTACTCGGGTTTTGCCAAATCCACTTGGCGCAAGAATAATGTCAAAGACCTCGGTGTTGTCATCATGATGTTTAATGTTATTAAAAAGTGTCTCTATCAAACTCTTTTGAGTTGGGTGGTGGATTTTTATGCGCAGAAAATCTGACATAACAGCCAGACATTGTAGATGATGATCAGGCTTAGTCTGGTGTCTATGGTCACAAGCCAAAAAGATCTGCCGTTTCAACCGAGCAGGAAAACCTGACGCAAGTTTTCTAATCGCAGGCATCTTTATGAAAGCGCCACCCACCAAAACAAATACAAATATCGCAATTGCAAGACCAGATGAAAGTGAAATCGTCTTGAAATCTATATCAAGGTAATTGGCTAAAGGAATTGCCAACCTAGTTGCTGCAATCAACGTGGCCGTAACTACCATGGTTTGCAGCAAAATTATAATGAGCGAGATGGGCTTGACAATCAGCTCTAGCTTTGCTTTTTCATCTAAAAGCATGCATAATTTCCAGTTATCGATAGTTTCTGCTCATGCGCAAATCCTGCCTAGGGTGTCGTTTCCCTAAAGCTTCTCGTTGTGCAGCCAGGCTGACATGAGTATAAATTTCGGTAACTGATAGTGAACTGTGACCAAGCAACACCTGGATATTGCGGATGTCTACGCCATTTTCAAGGAGGAGCGTCGCAATGGTGTGACGAAACATGTGCGGTGTGACTATTTCATTAAGACAAGCTCTGTCTCGGTGTTTTCTTAATAGTTGACGTACGGATTGGTCAGAGAGGGGAAGCATGTTGCGATTAAGAAAAAATGCACTGTCGGGCTCTAAGTATTCATCATAGCAATTCTTGTAATGTTCTAAGGCTTTGACCGTCGCAGGTTCACAGAGGGGTATTACACGCTCCCGTTTTCCTTTTCCTGTCACGAGAATCTGAAAGTGATGAAGATCGACATCTGATGTCTTTAGATGACAAAGTTCGGCAACTCTTACCCCTGTTGAAAACAACATTTCAAGAACAGCGATGTCCCTAACAGCTTGTAGGTATTTTCTTGAGTCGTTCGTTATCTCCTCGAGTTGCGAATATGCACTATCAAAGAGGCGTTCAACTGATGAGATAGACAGTGTTCTTGGTAGATTCTTCGCTCGTTCGAGATGCACTCGTAGTTTTCGAAATGGCGAATAACTGATTACTTCTTCTTGCTCTAGAAAAACAAAAAAAGATTTTAATGTTGCAAGCTTACGTTTGATACTTCTTGGCTTATATTTCCTTGCCAGCCACTCCATATATAATCGGATAGTTGATTTATCAATTTCGTTGACTGGCTGTAAACTCTCCTTTTGTAGAAGATCCGAAAATTGTTTCAAATCAAGCCGATATGCACTTATGGTGCACTTGGATAAACCTCGTTCAAACTGGCAGTGACGAAAAAAAGTCTCGATAGCTTCATGCGTTGTCATTAGTTTTCTCTCTTGAAATTGAAAAAATAGAGGAGGTATTGGCCGAGCAAGCTAAAAAGTCAAGTAGTTCGTTTGATTGCGATTGTTTTAACTTGATAGCCGTACCCGAGTCTTTCGGTTCGGATACTCAGGGCAAACTGCTCCACTACTGGTCCACTGGCACTGATCTCTCAAATTGTGAATGTGCTTTAAAACAGGTAGTTATCCTGTGGCGTCGCTCTCGGAAAATTGCAATACGAGAATTTTAAAATTTCGGACAAAAAGGCAGTATTTTCAGGATATTCGGTCTATGTTGAGGTCACTCATTATGGATTCAGGAGAAAATAAGATGAAAAGAGATTAGACGACTATGATGGAATAAACTATGTACCTTCGGAAGCTTACCTTCTATACTGATAACGTGTCGGTTCGTCTCCGGCCGCCGCCGTGCGAATCTGCATTCGCTCGAAATCGTTCAATATTTTGTGTTGGTTCGGAGCCTCGAACGAACTACGAAATTTCATAAATTCACCGCCCATTCCATTCCGTAAACCTCCGTACCGAAGAACAAGTCTCAGAGGTCAATCTTGCCATTCGATGTTCAGCATTCGCGTAGTAGCTCAGAAATAGGTCTTTTCGAAGCAGGGATCGTACGAAGTTCTCCTCCGAGGGTGCTCAAAAATGGTCTCAAGAATCAAATATTAGATCTTTGATAACGTTTGCAATACAAATAATTGGCGTTTTTTCTCAGAAATATTCCAGGGATTACAGCTCAACCTCTTTGAAAAGCGGCAGCTCTTGGATCTATTGACGCCATCAGACATATGGTAACCTATCATTTTAACTTAATTTTCAATGTAAAGTTAAGTATAGGGCAGCAATGAACCCGTACATTGAAGAGTGTCAAATATTTCCTCTGAATTATAGCAATCCTGAACCCTTGCTGGTTAAAAATCCGACTATTGAACAACCTCATCCTGATCTTCTCACCCTTAGCTAAGAGTTGAAACACTAAGAATAAAACCCAAGAATAGTTTTTGTTCTTAATATTGGCCAAATAGCAGAATAAATGTCTGTTTTATGTTGATGTTACCGCTTAATATTCTTGTTAAATGTAAAAAAAACAGTTTTTGTGCTTGACGCCGCATGCCGGTGTAGATTATATTGTCAAAGCAAGTAAGGGCTACCTAACATATTCACAAACCCCTAAGAATGACATGCTATGAATATCGCAAACACTGTTTTACAGCAAAAATCATCTCTCCTTGAACACCAGATATTTTTTAACGACCATCCAGAGTTAGGATATCATGAGTTCAAGACATCAGAATACATCATCTCTAAACTTGAAAAGCTTGGCGTTGAGTACGAAAAAGGATTAGCTGGTACCGGAATCCTGGTTAGCATTCGAGGAGAAAACCCATCAGGTAAATGCATCCTTTTTAGAACAGAAATGGATGCTGTGAGTGCTGTAGACAATTCCGGCAACCCACTAACCGCGCACCTTTGTGGCCATGACGCACATATGGCCATAATGCTCTCATTGGTCCATATTCTATCCCATAACACTTCAAGATTGCAGGGTACAGTTAAGGTGCTGTTTCAACCAGCTGAGGAGGCCCTTGGTGGAGCGACAGCGATGATTAATAGCGGAGTTTTAGATAACCCTAAGGTAAACAAGATTTTCGGCATCCATATGTGGAGTGAGTTTGAAACTGGAAAGGTTTGTGTTTCAGAGGGACCACTCTTTGCGGGTGGCGACCAGTTCTCAGTGATGTTTTGTGGAACACCGGGCCACGCAGCTATGCCTCAATCTGCAGTTGATGTGATATTGGCGGGTAGTACATTTGTTCAAAACATTCAATCAATAGTTAGTCGCAGCCTTTCACCGCTCGAGCCTGGTGTTGTTTCTGTTTGTCAGTTTTCAGGTGGAACTGCCCCCAACACCATTCCAAAAGTGGTCAAAATTGCAGGAACAGCTCGGTCGTTTTCTGAGAAAACCAGTGCTTTGTTCGCACACAAAGTTAAACACCTTGCTAGTACTACTGCAGAATTATTCGGTGCAACAGCAACAGTTCAATACAGACAATTAGTTCCCCCTTTGATTAACACCAAAAAGGAAACTGAAATTACAAGAAATGCAGTTACAAGCGTGATTCCAGTTAAGGATTTGATTTGTGAGTATCAGTCTACTTGTGTCGATGATTTTTCCTTTTACTTAAATCAAATTCCAGGAACTTATTTTCTCATCGGATGCAAAGGCGAGAAATACTATCCAGTCCACAATAATGAATTTTATGTGACCGAAGAAAGCATGCTTGTTGGTCTAGCTGTTTTATATCGTTTGGCTAAATCAGAGCTTTTTATTTAATAATAGTAATTTTCTAATTAAAAAAATAAAGAGGAAAACCGATGAACGATAATTTTTTTGAAACAACTCATGCTCCACCCAAAAGTTCACTTATTAATGCAATCTTTAATGAAGATATTCATATTGATACGCTAACTCATAGAAAAAGCTTTAATGAGAACTTTTCTGAATTCAGAAGCCAACTACGAGACGGCAAACTTCGTGCAGCAGAACTGAAAAATGGACGTTGGGTGGTTAACACTTCTGTGAAGAAGCAAATTTTGCAAGGATTTAAACAGGGAAAAACAGTCAAACACAGTTTTGGAGGAATTGATTTTTTTGACAAAGACACGCTGCCCATGAAAACAATCTCCCTTGCCAATAACATAAGAGTTGTGCCAGGGGGAACAAGTCTTCGGGATGGCTGTTACATTGCTGATACAGTAACAATCATGCCGCCTTCGTTTGTGAACATCGGAGCGTATGTTGATGAACACACTTTAATAGACTCACATGTTCTTGTTGGTTCATGTGCCCAAGTTGGTAAAAGGGTCCACTTGAGTGCCGGGGTTGTACTTGGTGGGGTTTTGGAACCGATAGGGGGGGTACCGGTTATTATTGAAGATAATGTTTTTATAGGCGGCAACAGTGGAATCTATGGCGGAGTGATCGTTCAACAAGGAGCGATAATCGCTGCAGGAACAACCATTACCGACAAAACACCAATATATGACCTTGTACACAATAAAGTTTACAAAAAAGAAGGTAATTCAAGCTTAGTGGTCCCGGCAAACGCGGTTGTGGTTTCAGGCACAAGAACATATGGCAAATCAGAAAAAGGTGACAACATCGCCATTCAAACGCCAGTAATCGTGAAATACAACTCAGATGCCATTCAGCTTGAAAATTCTCTGCGGTAGAGCATACACAGCACTTTATTCACCTTAGTACCCTTGTTAGGGTAAATAGAGTGCATGCTGAGAAGCAGAAACAGCGTAAGTAAGATGATAGGTGGTACTTATTCCAACACATTAATTCAGGAGTAAAATTGTGTATCGTAAAAGAATTGACAGCCTACCGGAAAAAACAGGTTCCTTAGTTATTAACAACAATGAAATTCTATTTTTAGGTCAAAAGGCCACTCACCTGACAAAAAAATTTGGCAGCCCGCTTTATATCTACTGTGAGGATATAATTCGTACAAGCTGTCGCAAACTAAAAACAGTTTTTCACTACCCTGATTTTACTTTGAACTATTCTGTCAAATCGAACAGCAATGTAAACATATTAAAAATAATTCACGAAGAAGGTTTTGGAATTGATACGGTTTCTCCTGCAGAAATAGCTTTGGGGCTTAAGGCTGGAATTCCATCGAACAAAATTTTGTTTATTTCTAACAATGTTTCAATAGAAGAATTCAATTTTGCAGTGAAAAACAAGGTAGTAGTTTCTGTCAACTCTCTTGGTCAATTAGATTTATTTGGCCGTCATTTCCCTGGTGAAAAAATTGCTATACGGATCAATCCAGGTTTTGGAGATGGTCATCACGAAAATGTTGTTACTGGAGGCACAAAAACAAAATTTGGGGTTGAACTTACCCAACTTGAGGAAATTAAGGAGATTGCCCAACACCATGCTCTAAAAATATGTGGTCTTAACGTGCATATCGGCTCGAATTTTATGGATTACCGCTCTTATGTGGCAGCATCAAAAGTTATCTTGGGGGTTGCTAGCCACTTTAAGGACCTAGATTTTATTGATTTTGGTGGTGGTTTAGGAATTTCATATCAGGAGGGAGATAAGGTGCTTGATATTGAAAAAATGGGCATGGAGTTACGCCAACTTTGTGATGATTTCACCGAAAAATACGGCAAACAACTTCAGTTTATCATGGAGCCGGGAAGGTATCTTGTTGCAGAGAGTGGCATCTTATTAACAACGGTAAATGACATAAAGGAAAACACCTATCGTTCATTTATTGGGACAGATACTGGTTTCAATATTCTTTTGAGGCCTACCCTTTATCAAGCCTATCACGAGATAGTTAATTGCCGAAATGTAACAGGAAGTACAAACCCTTTTGATATTTGTGGAAATATCTGCGAATCGGGTGACCTTTTGGCCGAGAATTGGCCCATGACACACACAGAAATTTCAGATGTTTTAGCTATACTTGATGTCGGCGCCTATGGATATTCAATGGCGTCAAATTACAACAGTCGTCCCAGACCGGCTGAAGTTTTACTACAAAGAAATGGCAAGATCACTCAAATAAGAAGAAGAGATAGGCTGGGTAATTTGATAGAAAATCAGCTGGTTGTGTGAGTAGCAAACTTATATGTAAACACCAACCGTAAATCAATCACAACAAGAACAAGGATTTAAAAATGGACTTAAGAAAAGATGTAAATTTCAAACAAGAAGAGAAGTCGGCAAACGAGGAAAATATTTGCTGCCAATGTATTCTTCCAGCCAACTACAAGGGCGGTAAGCTGGATGATGATGGAAAGTGCGATTACTGCCAATCAATGTCGTTCACCGGAATAAAACGAGAGGTTGATCAGCAAGAAAAAAATGCACTAACAGATCAGCTCGACGACATTTTGAAGCGGGTAAAAAACACCGGCAAATTTTATGATGTTGCCGTTGGGTTTAGTGGTGGAAAAGATAGTGCTTACTTGTGTCATCTACTCAAAGAAAAATACAATCTTCGTATTTTAGCTATCACAATTGACCATGGATACTTCCCTGATTGTGTGAAAGAAAATATAAACAGGGTTTCTCAGATAATTGGCTTAGATTTAATCTATCATCGCATCGATCAATTGTTTATGGATAAGTTTTTTAAGCATCAGTTTAATACATTTCATAAAAGCTCAGACTCTGTGTTTGATGTAATGTGTGGACCATGCTCAGATATTATTGAAGGTAATGTAATAAGAATTGCTGCACAGCTCGAAATTCCAATAGTACTTGTTGGTCTTTCTCCAGAACAGACAAACCGCTACTTCTTCCAGATGCCCAAAGAACACCTCGAAGTAAAATGTTTCAACGAAGTGTTTGATGATCCTTGCTTCGGTGAAACTGATAATAAAAACCTTTGGAATCCTGAAGAGCAGACCTTCATACCACAAGTATATTTTCCTTTTCATGTCTGGGATTACAACGTAGAAGAAATTGTCAGCGAACTTGAACAGCACGACTTGCTAAGCAGTGAGGCGTCAGACCCAATAAAAACTGAATGCAAGATAATGCAAACAATGCGATTTTTTGACGAAAAGCGGTTGGGATACGACCCACGCATTGGTCCTTTTTCTGACTTAGTGCGTTTCGGTAAGGCCTCACGACAAGAAATGATTGAAAAATTCTATCGGCAAGACCTGGATCATGACGCAATTGAAGAAACAAAACAAAGGTTAGGGCTTAAACTTGATGGACAAATTGCCAACTAAAGGCTCGTCAATAACCTTGTTCTCTTGGGACGGTGCTTAGCACTGTTCTAAGGGAACATTGACACAAAAGTTAATACTAAACCACAGGAGACAAAATCGTGGGCTCTATATTTAAAAATCGCAATTTTATGTTTATGTGGATTGCGATGTTGCTCTCAATGACAGGAACATTCCTTTTTTTATTAGTGTTATCTGCGAGACTGTTTTTACAAAGTGAATCTAGTGTTCTTGCAGGCGGAGTCTTTGCTGCACAGTGGCTTCCTGCAGTCTTTTTGCTCCCCATTATTGCCTACTTGTGTTCACGATTCCGGCCAGTTATGTTGTTACCTGTGCTCGAACTACTCTCCGCTGTGGCCACTGTTGCCATTGCACTTGTAGCTGACTGGAGTTCTTATTGGATTTTTTGTCTTTTATTATTGAGAGGCAGCTTGGAGGCGACCACAAAGTCGTCTCGGTTTATAGCCCTTAAAATATATATACCAAATGATCTCATTGAAAAGGCAGCGTCGGTTTTTAACACATCAATGTATGTTGGGGCTGGGTTGGGTGGATTAATAGGTACCTTTGTGGTAGACCAATTCTCATTATTATCCATTGCATTATTTGATGCCTCAACGTTTCTTTTGGCTGCTATTTTATATCGATTATTAGGTTCCAATAGAGGTGCAGAAAAAGAGGCTGCCAAAGCTACTTCATCAAATAAAAATTCATCTATATGGATAAATATCGGAATAATTTTAAAAGGGGATCGACAATTATTAAGCTACTGCATTTATTTAATATTGATAACCGGTTTTTATCAAGGTTATCACGTTATTGCCAGAACTGTTATTCCAATCACATTGTTTGACATGGGAGTTAAAGGAGTAACTATATACCAGGTAGTCACTTGCCTCTCTTTGGTTCTAGCTGGATTATTTGTTTACCATTGTATGTGTGGAGAAAAGAGAAGACGGTTTTTTCCTCTTATTATTTTTGCAGCGACATCATTATCTATGGTGATGACCGTTATCAGCACAAACTATATAACAGGATTGATTTCATATTTTGTGTTTATCTTTTTGTTTGAAGTAAATTATACAAAATGCATGAACATGATTATCACTAATAAAACACCTGAAGAGCTATCCATTTTAATCCCGTTCATTAATTCGTCCAGCATGATCGCGATGGTACTTTGTATCTTTATTACTGGCAAGGCAATAGATACCTGGGGACTGGTTGGAGTAACATTTGTACTTTCTGGGATAGCATTTTTTCTGGCTACAACCATATCTACCAGCATTCGCGGAATTGGGGTCTCACTTAAAAATGCAATAGGAGAAAAACTATGAAACACATTGTTTTTGTTGAAAGTAATGCAAATGGTCTTTCGGCAATTAAGACAGCAAAGGAACTCGGCTATTTTGTTACATTTATTCGTTCACCACACTTTGAGCATTACTACATTAACGACAAATTGTTCGATCAAGTTATGAACGTTATTGACAATTACATTGAAGTAGAAGATATCACCAATGAAAAAGCCCTGGCACAAGTTTTGGAATCAATACATAAGGATCTGCCAGTAGATGCTCTGATCACTGTTTCTGAGCATGTAATTTTACCTTTAGCAAAAGCCGCACACGAGGTTGGTGTCCCATTTACAAGTGCAGAAGCGGTTGAGCTTGCAAGACATAAAGGAAAAATGCGACAATGTCTTCAGGAAAATGGAGTCCCATCCGCCCGCTATGGGTTTTGCAGTGATTTTAATCAAATGAAGATCATAGCAGACACTCTTGATTATCCTCTAATTTTCAAACCTGCTTCAGGTTTAGCAAGTTTTTTCACCCAAAAAGTGAACACTCTTGAAGAACTTAAAGTAGCATATGATGAATATAAACTTGGTCTTCAAAAGCTTAGTGACGTTTATAGTACCATCATGACCGATGAAATAATTCTCGAAGAATACCTCGAAGGTTTGATGGTTTCGCTGGAGATATCGGTGACTAATGGCAACGCTGTGCCTCTTGCAATCTGCAAGCGCAAAAGATACAGTAAAGACGAGATCTTGGAGTTGGGGTCCACCATGCCTGCCGAACTATCCTCGAGTCGGAAAAATGATGTGTATGAGTATGGTAAAAAGGTTTTATCTGCCATAGGGCTTGATATCGGGATTTTTCATTTAGAAATCATGCTAACTTCAAATGGGCCAAGACTAATTGAAGCCAACCCAAGATTAATTGGTGGAATGGGGCCACGACTATTGAGCTTGACGCTCGGAAAAGACATTTATGGGGTGTTAATTGATGCTCATTTAGGTAACGCAATTCTTACTCCAGATGAAAAGCCATCTTACTATTCTACATCAAGTGTGTTGGCACTTGAAGAAGAGTATGTTTGTACCGATGATTTAGATATTAGTTGGCTAAAGGAATATGAGCCATCCTTAATTTATCATAGATTCGGGTTAAAGCCTGGTGACAAAGTGCCAAAAGCAAGCTCTAACGAACATTCTTTTGGCTATTTTATCGTACGTGCAGAGACTTCGAAAGGATCTGAAGACTTAGCGGAAACAATTCTTGAGCGTTTTCGTGAAGAACTCAGTCTACCTGTTATCGTAAATTAAAATAGTTATTAAGGAGTACGTTGATTGCCAGACATCAATCGACTGAAAAGTTATGATAAATCAACCATATAGATATTATTGAAAGCTTGGTCAATGTCGGCTAATCAGGTTTCTTCTTAATAACGAACGTTGACTGAGTTCTTATAATTATGTGGAGGGCAATACTATAGTTATGAGTTTTGGTAGAGGTCATAGTGTTGCTATATGAGCTGCCACCAAGCTCTGATACCCGTATGCTGACGTGGTAGTGTTATGGATACAGCGAGGTTATGCTCAAGGTTCAAATTGTCCCAAGAGTAAATTATTTCTCTGATTTTTTTAACAATGGCAACGATGCTCTTGCGGCGGAGCGAAAAAACCGCGCCCGCTGCAAGGGCTATCATTGCCCATTCCAACATGTTGGTTTCTCCAGTATGTTGCATCTTGACATAACTACTGTGCATCCAGGAACTTATGCCAACGAATATTCAATAGGCAATCGAGCAGCGATATCCAATTCGAAAGAGGTACATGCTGCGGTGATTGAACTTGTTGGACAGCTTACTCAAGAGTCAACCGAGACCGCCTAACTCCGTAGGTGAGGAAAGCATGGGGAAAGTAATTTTTGCCTATACGGGCACGGGCAGACATAATCCTCAAAAGAAGATAAATCCCGGCAATCACTTTTTTGTTGATGCTCGGAAATCTGCAAATTGGGTGTCTCTCTCAGAGAACAGAGTAGAATAGAGACAAAAACCTGGAAACAGAACCTGTCAGATTGGGGTCCAGGTTTTTCTCAATTTATTTCACCGCATCACTCAACTTGCTGCCAGCCTTGAATTTAACAATCTTTTTGGCTGGAATCTGGATGGTTTTTCCTGTTTGAGGATTGCGGCCTTCGCGAGCGGCTCGCTCAGTGACTGAAAAAGTTCCAAATCCGATCAGAGTTACCTTGTCTCCTTCTGCAACCGCACCCGCGATGGTACCCAGTATACTGTTGAATACTTGTTCGGTAGCTGCCTTGCTTATACCACAATCTTTTGCTACTTTTTCAATTAGGTCACCTTTGTTCATAATTTACCCTTTTTGTTTTATTTAATGGAGTAGTTGTAAAAACTTAATCCTGCTTCAAATAGCAAAGTGTCTATGGTCTTGCAAGGTTATTCTAGGTTTTTATTACCATCAATCTTCATAAATGTATCGATTTCACAGGGAGTGTAGTAGCTATTTTAGATGTTAATCCGGGACAAGTTCGCATCTTGGAAATCTCTAAAACATACATGACTTTTAGAAGAGTATTTTTTTCACAGGATCGTTTAAGTCTCTATGCTGACAAATCCATTATTCCTTCTGCCTGATCTAATCACCTCCAGCTGACCTTTCCACTTGTCGTAAGTGTGGCGGTTATATCTTAACATGATAAACTCATCTGACTCCTATCGTCTTCTTGACTGGAATTTCCGCTGGCAGAAATTTAGATGTCTTTTTTACTTTGACTTGTATCACCCTTAACTGTTTGTGGAGGTGGTCTCCTCATTGGCGGGGATCTTCGGTGACTCTTGCATCTCTTTCAACTCCTGAGGCACATAATATCTGAACCGTATTTTTTTGCTCAATCTGGCAGTGAGATCCGAAAAAGCCATTGTTATTTCCCGGGCTTCATCCATGAGTTCTGCGCCTTCTTTGTGGGATATCCCTCCAGGTTCACCAAGCTGGCCTTTGAAATGGGCGTATGCCTGATCAAATTGGCGGAGTACGTTAAACATAATGCTCCCCAGGGGGGAATTGATCTTTAGTACTCGTGCCCCACGTTCTCTGGCCATACTAATTTTCCGCTCAACAATTTCTTCCCAGTTCGGTTTCTTTTTTTCTTCTGCCAAGGAGTTCTCCTGTCACGGGTTATTTATTAAACGGGCGTTGCGTTTTATTTTGTATTTATGCCAGAGGTCCAGCAGGTATACCGACCCATAAGGAACAATGGCGGCTATCAGGATAAAAACCGCGCATCTTGTTGCCAGAGGTACCAGGTGTGGCAGTGATTTCAGATATCCGTAGTATAATGTTTCCGCATTTCCCTTAAAATGGCTTGCAACCGACCATACCCGTTTCGGTGTGCTCATCTCATAAAGAACCAAATAAAAGACATAGACAAGAAATCCTTTGGTAACCAGGATGATTGCCCTACCGGCAAAGAGTGAATTAACGGCTTTGCGAGTAATGTTGCCTATGTAATAACGGCTGATGTAACTGCATAAAAGGGTGTTAATCATTACCGGCAGATAGGGCACAGAGCCAAAGAGGACTTTGGTCCCAGAGTCTGGAGGTGGAAGAACATACGGTAACAGGTAAAAAGAAAAAACCGGAAAGAGCAAAACGAGAAATACCCCTTCATTAAATCCGCTTTTGAAGCCGATGCGAAAAAAATCGAGCGAACCTTCCAGGGTCAAAAACTCTGCAGGTATATTCTGCCCCTGTTTCTCAATTACATAAAACTGTTGGATCTCGGAAATGGCGCTTATTAAATTTCTCGGGCGTGGAGCGACACCGACACCACCAGTGGTAATAATCGTGGCATTTGGACTATAGTCACCACTTTTTTGTTCTGACATATCGATCTCAGAGGTTGGCATCATTCAAGTACGGCTTTACTGACATAAAATTCTTGAGCAGCGCTGGTTTGTCATTTTCCATTTCTGCGATGAAACCGGCAGTATGTTCTTTGTCGGTGAAGGCCTCCGTATGAAAAGGGGTGTAAAAACCCTTCAAGGCTTTGCCACTTTTCATGGTGATGGTAAAATAACCGCCAAAAAACTCATCCTTGATTAGACCGCGCGCTATCACATCATGATCGACCCGCAAGTGATGGACCACGGTAAACAGCACTTCACGCATGGTTGGATCGTTGGCAGCCATGGTGGCTATGTCCATCGCTCCGGCCTGTTCAGCCTGCTGTCTGGCAACCTCCTCAATGGCCTTAGCCTGAAAGTAGAGATATCCGTCCGGCATGGAGAAAGCCATAAACCGCCTGCCGGTAACCCGGTTGATATAGGGCTTCAGGTTATCCAGCAGGGCTTGGGCATCAAACCATTTTGAAATATCTATCAGGTTTGGAGCAGTTGTTTTTTGCTTGGCTGGTAAGCTATCTTCACCATAAATATCAACTTCCGCCTGCCATGCTGATTTGGCCCCATGCGACATGACTGAAGGTCTTGCCAGTGAAGGATTCTCCTCCTGTTCGGCAACCTGTTCCAAAGCCAGTTCCAATTCCTTCTGCCGAGCAAGTTGATCCGCTTTTTTCAGGGTTTTTCCCAGCAAACCCTCGGGTCGTTTATGATGCAGCTTGATTGCCCTGGATATTTCCTCCTTCTTGGCTAACTGCTTGAAAGTTGTAATTCCTGCCAAGACCCGACCTGCAGCTAGAGGATGCTCCCCTATGCTGTACAAATGCCCTTTTACCGAAGGCAGTTTGCCCAAGTCATGCCCCAGGGCAGCGATCAAAGCGTCCGGAATAACATGTCTTCCGTCGGCCTCAAATAATAGGTTTATTGTTTCGCCAGCCACGTTAATGGTGTGATCGAGTAGGGAAGTTTTCCCAAGCAGGGTATAGGTGTTTGAATCCCAGGAAGCTTCCACGTCATCGGCAACATTGACGACGGAAGGACAGCCGCCTTCTTTATCCAGCAGCTGTAACAGTTGATAACAGACCTCTTTTTGCAAGGGAGCATTACGGAACCAGGATGCCTGTTCAATTTGCTTGATAGTAAAATCAACAACCCGCTCATGCTGAAAGGAATAGTCGCATCTGGTCGGTGATTGTTTATCGTCGCGCCATAGGGGAGCGAGTTCGGCGATATGAATTTCCCCGGATTTATCCTTAATCCAGTGTTTGGCTAGTTCTTCAAGGGAAATCTCTGTCGTCGGAGGCGGTTGTTTTTTTCCGAGCAGGAGAATCACAAAAGTCACTCCAACTAGAATGATTACCGATCCGGCAAGACAAATGTTCAGGAGACTGTGCCCCGTGAATACAAAATTCATCTGTTTCATCCGGCCGGATCTCCCTCGGTCTCATCATGAGTATTCGGAAAAATCACTTTGATAGTAGCTCCGGAGGTATCGGCGGTGACGCCTCGATATACGCCTGAATAACTGGTCAGAAAAAACTGTCGCGCTGCCATGTTGAGCACCTCGGTATGTTTGATTCTGATTTCCTCTGTCTCCCGGATCGACAGGCCGCCACCCAGGGAGATGATGGGACTGAATTTGCGCCGTTCTCCCAGATGATTGGATACATAGCCGGCAGTCTTGGCATCCGGTACCCGCATGAACAGCTTGGTGTTGCAGTTGTCGAGAATGGTATTGGCCCGGTCCATACCGATTTCGGCGTACAGCTGGCTGATGGATTGGCAATACCCATGGATATAGAGTCCGGCGCCACCGGCCTTGGCAAACAAATCCTCAATACCATGATAGAGTATCGACTGTGCCTCATCCATGTGGAGTACCAGGGGAGGGCTGATAACCTTGCCGCTGGAATATCTGCGTCCTACAAAGGCCTGGATCATCGACACAATGACTTTTCCAGCGGTGTAGGCAGCCCGTTTGGTGAGGAGAGATCCAAGTTGCACTACCAGGATTACCCCATGATCAGTTTCAAGCCGATCAATAAAACGATTTTCGTCAGCATTGCCGATAATCTTGCCAACATTACCGGAGGTCAACTCGGTCAATGCAACCCGCAGGGAGCTTGCCACCTTGGAATAATAATCCGCAGGCGTGGAGAGGATTTTCTGCATGTCCATGGAAAGCTGCTGGGTCTCAGGACTATTAATAAAATCGATCTTTTCCTTAAGCTTCTCCAGATCCTGGTGGCTGATATGGTTTTTGATGTCATTAAGATTAAACGAAGGTCTGACACCGGCAACTCTGGCCAACATGATCAGGGCCTGAACCACTACCAGGGCGACTTCATAGGCGACGCCGAAAAAATAGGGTTCCCGTCCCACCGCAACGCCCGCCGTAATATGGGCAACCAGTTCCTCAATCATGTAATAGGAAGACAGCGGGTCAAGTATAGCGCTGTATTGGGGAAAAACAGAGGTGATCAACATAAGATCGTTTAGCCTGTCAGTTTCAATTGCCAGCTGGACGATTTTCGAGAACAGCTCAATATCTCCCTTGGGGTCGATGGCGACAATCGAGTAGCCTTTGCGGATATCCTGTTCAATGATGTTTTCCATGGTTCTGGTCTTGCCGACTCTGGTGGTACCGAAACACCAGAAATGGCCTTTTCGAAAACTATCCGGATAGCCCAAAGAGACGATCTTGTCCGGCTGATCAAGGTGGATACCTGTCCCCAGATGGGTCCATGGCTCGGATGATTTCTTTTTCAGGATTGATATCAATTTCTGCATCCTTGGGCGGTTTTGACAACTGTGACCTGGATATGTTCTTTCAGTTCGTGTGATGTGGCCAAGATGGCCCTCTTGGGTAGGAAGACATTGGACTCGACAAAACTTTTGTGGCCAACAAAACGGTTCAGACAATGGATTTGCGCCTTCCTGTCCGACAATTGATATTGCAGTAAATGCTCAACCAGCGTTTTGGATACCCGGTCCACTGTCACTTTGACCCGTGGGGTGTCATTCAAAAATACCGGATCAACTCTCCGCAGATGAAAAGCCCGCCGTTGACCAACCGTCAGCTGATCTCGTTCGTGAAGGCCTACGTGGTTACTTTGACAGGTTGCTATAATTCGTGTTCCGAGCTCAACCTCGATCTCGACAAAAAAACTACCATCCAGGTTTTTTTTGATAATCTCTCCCCAGCGCATCTCCCGTTCATTTTGTTTATAGTAGGCAACTTCTTTAAGACAAGCTGCCTTGCTTAAATTCTTATCCAGGATCCTCTTGATAGTATTCCAGCCCCTCATAGTGGTTAAATCGATTGGTGTTTGGTTCACCAACCCGAGACTCTTTTTATAGCCAAGGGCGACGAGTTGATCATCACCAAACATGACAACGGTTTCCTGACCATGCCACTTGGATAGAATTGAGGAAAACGAGTTTTCGATCTCTGCTATTACCTCTCCTCTGCTCAGCTTGTATTGATCGACAAACGAACTGATGATTTTGTTGTACTGGGTGTTCATCTGCAGCTCCTATGACGATTTTCACATATTTCCCTTTCTACCTCCTCTTTTCAAAGGGCGGAGATGTTTACTCATTTTTTTATTGGATGAATTGGAGGTTGCTGCTCAATCCATTAGTCTGGAGTTTCCACTGCTACCTCGAGTCCCTCATGCGCATCGGAGATAAACATCGTTACGCCATGCAGGCCACGGTCTTTCAAGCTGCTAAAAAAATCACGTCAGTGAATTTCATTCTCAGACAGCTCTACCGAGAGCTTACACTCTCATATCTTGCATCAAGGTAAACATAGAGAAAACCGTCAAAACTACGATTTCGCCTCGCATTCTCAAGGTTCTGGGGGGAGAAATCCGTCCCCCGTTTATGGGGAGTTGATAGGTCAAGTTTAACTATGCAAGTTTTCAAAGTCTGTGTTTTGTAGCTGATAGCATAAGCAATAAGTTCATCCTTTCTATCAATAGCTCTTATCGTAGATAAAAGGATCGTTAAATTTGCATTGCCAAATCAATTGAGGCTGCGATGGTATTGTTCATAACGTTTAAGCCGATCGGATTCAAAGGTTCCATACTGACATCAAGCCTGGTACAATAAGAAGGGAAAATCATTTCTTATCCTTTTTTGTTTGTTTCGAGAAAAATTTCGAAAGGATAAGCAGTGACCTCCTCTTACCGAGCATTATATCAACTTCCAGAAAGAACGTTGCGCTATTGTTTCTTATCAAGGTCATTAATCAGGACTTCATTTTTTTTGTTTTTCTCTAACGTAGAAGTTCAATGCTTTTATTTTCGGATTGGCAAAACAGAAAGCTCAGCGGGACAAGGCGGGTTAACCAAGCAGCTTGAGAATAATGGAGAGGATGATGATAGCGAAGGATAACCGGTTAAAGGATTCAGATTCTTCAGTGGCTATGATGAGTTCATCACAAGGAAATTCAACTGAGAAGCTGCGCCGGCAGGCTGAAAAGATATTGAGTGAAACAGCTACAAAGCAAAAGGACGAACTGGAGGCTCTTTCATTCGAAGAAGTCCGGAAAATGTTCCATGAACTACAGGTGCACCAGATAGAAGTTGAGATACAGAACGAGGAATTGCGCCGCACTCATGCTGATCTGGATATTGTACTTGAACGCTATTTTGACCTTTATGATCTAGCGCCGGCGGGTTACTGCTCATTGAGTGAGAAAGGTTCAATTCTTGAATTTAATCTCACAGCTGCGAACATGCTGGGAGTTGTTCGGGGTGATCTGGCGAAGCAGCCTTTCAGCCGATTCATCTTCAAAGAAGATCAGGATATCTTTTATTTTCAACGCAAAAAGCTCTTTGAGACCGGCGAGCCGCAGTCCTCCGAATTAAGAATGATAAAAGGGGATGGGAGCTTCTTCTGGACCACCCTGACATGTACCGTGATACAAGACAGTGACGGAGTGCCCGTTGTTCGTGTCGTGATGGTCGATATCACCGAATTAAAGAAGTCGCAGGAGGAGAAGGACAAACTCCAAATCCAACTCAAGAAGGCGCAGAGGATGAGGTCCATAGGCCGGTTGGCGGGTGGAGTTGCACATGATTTTAACAATATGCTGAACGTTATCCTGGGATACACTGAGATTTCGTTGGAGCAGCTGAGTTCGTCTGAACCCCTCTATGCCAATCTCCAGAACATCCGCAAGGCCGCTGAGCGATCCGCCGACCTTACCCGGCAGCTCCTGGCCTTTGCCGGCAGGCAAGTCAGTGCCCCGGAAATTCTTGATCTGAATTCGACCGTGAAAGAAGCGCTCAAAGTAATGCGTCGGGCAATCGGTGAAAATATCGAACTTGTCTGGCAGCCTGGAGCCGAACTATGGCCGATTAACATGGACCCGGTACAGATCGGCCAGATGCTGACGAGCCTGTGTGATAATGCTGGAGCCGCCATCGTCGGCAGGGGAACCATCACCATGAAAACAGGGAACACTACCCTTGATGAAACCTATTGCGCCGGACACCCTTGGTTTACCCCCGGTGACTATGTTCAGTTTGCCCTCAGTGACAGCGGTTGCGGTATGGATAAGGAGATGATGGACAAATTGTTCGAGCCGTTTTTCACCACTAAGAAAATATTCACAGGCTCAGGCCTCGGTTTGGCAACCGTCTATGGAGTCATTAAGCAGAATGGCGGTTTCATCGACGTCAGTAGTGAGCCGGGACAGGGAACGACCTTTAAGATATATCTGCCAAGATACGTTGCGGTGAATGAAAAGGTGCAAAACGAAGATGTTGCGCGATCGACGACGTCCAGCCGGGAAACCATCCTGCTTGTGGAAGACGAACCTGTTCTTCTGGAATTGGTCGCCAAGCTGCTCAGACTCAAAGGCTACAGTGTCTTAGCCACTAACAATGCGCACGACGCACTTAAGTTAGCGGGGGAGAATGTCGGCAACATTCGCCTGCTGCTAACTGATGTGGTCATGCCCGACATGAATGGTGACAACCTTGCCCAAAAACTATTGGCCGATGATCCATCGCTCAAATGTCTTTTTATGTCCGGATATACTGCCGACGTTATCACTCACAGGGGTTTGCTCAATAAGGGTGTAAATTTTATCCAGAAGCCCTTTGCCATAAATAATTTGCTTGCAAAGATAAGGGAAGTGTTGGAGACCAGGTGATGTCCGTACTGAAAAGAGGAGTGAATTCCTGATTTTTATTATCCGGTAAGAGGGGGCGGTATCTGCAACGCCGATAGATCTTATAGCCCATCCGGCAGATTTACCTATTGCCGCCGACCCTCCTCTTGTTTTTATGCCTGTTTAGTCATCCTCATTGAGAAAAATCCTCGCCGCAATCGCTGAAGATCGAGACAGAAAAACTGTTTCCAATTGGTTGACTATATCGGTTAATCCCAATAGGGCTTGTATTCATAGTGGCTGTAGATGCCGGTAGCCCATTCACGATCAGCCATGTTGGGCCAATTGTCTTTGTCAAAACCGTTTTTTGCATCCAGTTTTTCCTTCGGGACGTTGAGAATAAAAACCTTGTCTTCAGGATCCAGGGTTAATGCCTCCATCGGAATTGCAAAATATTTCTCACCCAAACCCAAAAATCCGCCAAAAGACAAAACGGCATAGGTTACTCGCCCGGATTCTAAATTGATCATAAGATCTTCAATTTTCCCCAGGCTCTCACCTTGCGGATTTTTAACTTTATCGCCATTGATGCTGCTTGCTGATAGAAACTGTACGTTGTGGCTTGTCATTGTATTTCTCCTTTATCTGATTTAACCTTCTATGAGGTCTTACTCATGATGTGCGCTCTTTGTTTCAAGCGACCACATCACATCAATTTGATCCCCCAGTCTCAGAGTGATACTAAGCCTGGGGTGCTCTAATGCCATTAAACATAGTGCTACCCTCAGGCTCATGAAATGGGTACAATCCCTTATATCAACCTTCGATTCAGTGTACATATGATTATCCAACCCGGTACAATCTCGGATTTGTTGATGAGATTCTGAAGTTATAGGAAAACATCGGCTAAACTCCCTATTCTGGCAAATGCAGCGAAATACGATGCCTCCTGCTCTTCCGAGCGGCAGCGACCGTAACGGTGCCGGAGAGGGGATCGGTAATGCTGCAATGAGAGGAATCTGCCATAGCTGGTCAGCCGATGGTAGATGTATATCGTTACTTAAAATATTGATGAGCAATGATTGTCTGTTCGATTGCCCGTATTGCCTCAGCCGTCGTTCCAGCACTCAGGAGCGGGCAACATTCACAGCCGAGGAGATTGCCAATCTCACCATCATTTTTTACCTGCGCAATTATAGTGAAGGTTTATTTTTAGGCTCAGCTGTCTATGCCTCTCCTGATAAGACTATGGCGGATATGGTTGAGGTTTGTCGGCTGTTACGGAAAAAACATGCATTCAATGGTTATATTCGTCTCAAAGTCATCCCCGGCGCTGCGAAAGACTTGGTTCAGCAAGCAGGGTTTCTTGCTGATAGACTGACCGTTAATATAGAATTTCCCTTAGAAGAATCTCTGAGACAGCTGGCTCTTCAGAAATCAAAGACGAGTATACTAGCTCCCATGAGGCAGATTGGTGATGACTTTTCCGGTTATCAGCTAGAATGTAAGAAAACCGAAATACTCTCAGCTTTTGTCCTGGGGGACAGAGCGCACTGATGTTTATCGGTGCATCGGGAGAGAGTGATTTTCAGATCCTCAATCTCACGGAAAATCTCTATGACAAAATGCGCTTGAAACGGGTTTACTATTCGGCCTATGTAGCTATCAATCAGGGGTCCCATCTTCCTGCGCTGTCAACCGCACCTCCGCTCGTGCGCGAACATCGTCTGTATCAGGCCGACTGGCTTCTCAGATTCTATAGATTTCAAGCTCATGAAATACTTTCTCCCTCATTTCCTTATCTCGATGAGCGCCTCGATCCCAAGGCTGCCTGGGCGCTGCGCAATTTTGATCTTTTTCCTATTGATATCAACAGGGCAAGCTATGAGGAGCTGCTTCGCATTCCCGGTGTCGGAGTCATTTCCGCCCGGCGTATCGTTAAAACCCGCAGGTTTGCAGCCATACGGGAACAGGACCTTAAAAAAATAGGCATGGTGCTCAAAAGGGCTAAATTCTTTATCACCATTAACGGGAGGTATCCGGCAGATGCGTCTCTTTCTCATCACCAGATGGTAAGCGCCTTGTGTAAGGCGGAGCCACCCAGTACCAAAAAACTCCTTCAAAATAGTCGTCAGCTGAGGCTTTTTTAATATGGATTCGATTGTATACCTTCATGATGGCTCCTTCGAAGGATTGCTTCACGCTGTCGCAGCGGCGGTTAAATCAGAACAGGGAGTCACAGGGATTTATGCTGAAAAGAACTACTTTCCCCGGATATTCGACACCCTGGTACCAATTCAGACAGACCGGCACCAGGCCCTCCGGCTTTTCGACTATCTCAAAAAAATCAAGGGGTCAGCAGCCCGTTTTGCGTTGAACGGCTATTTAAGTGATGACCGTGAAGTGGGTATTCATCTCTATTGGATGGTAAAGGAATGTCTGACATGCGGCTCCAAAGCCACAACATTGTATACCCATGACTCTATCAGGTATCTTGATAAACTCTCACAAAAGGTCGGCAGAGAGGCGCACAGATTCTCCGGGCTTATTCGGTTCAGAATATTTGAGGATGGTCTTCAGTACGCCCCCTTTGAGCCGGACTGTAATGTAAGTGGCTACTGTGCTCAGCATTTTATAAAGAGATTGAAAAATCGGCGTGGATACTCCATGATATCCGTCGCAACCATGCGTTGTATTGGGATGGAGGTTCTCTTCAAGGTGTCGATATTGATGATGAATTCACACAGTATGTGCATCGCTGTGGTGAGATCCCCAATCCCCAGTTAAGCAATGATGAACAGTACTACCAGATCCTCTGGCGGTCTTTCCATACGTGTATTGCCAACAAAGACCGTAAAAAAATTGAGTTGCAGCGTCAGTTTATGCCTCGACGTTACTGGAAATACCTGATCGAAATGAAGGAATAACTTACTTTGGCGATATGGTTCTCTTCAAAAACAAATATATGCTTTTTTTGCTGTAACAAATCAAACCCGGCTATTGACGCCTCACATCTCCGGCAAACTTACCACTTGCAAAATTCTGGTCACATTTCAACCTGTCATGTGGTATCAGCAAATCCTATTGAGACGGTGATTCAATAAGATTTGCTGCATCATATTTTCTTCATATATAGGCGCGATTAGTATGCCGCTCAATGTTATTTTTTCTTTACACGACGGGCGTTAGCCGACAGTGTAGTTTTGACAGGCTGCAATACCTTGCGCTGCAACTGCAGTAATTTTTCCGCCGACGGCAGTTTGCCGTAGGGTAACTGCGCAACGCTTATCGCCAGTAGCATATTAGCCTGGCCAAAAGCAAACATCTTCTCACTGATCATACGGTTGATTTCAAACCATTTCGTCTGACTCCATAACGTATCGGGGTCTGACGCCATGTCCTGCAACAGCGGCAGGCGGTAGTTGAGTACTGTTGTGGTGTCCAAGACCATTTTACAATATTGTAAATAAGCGTTCATATAGGAGTTAAACATTGATTGTCTCCTTAACGGTTTGTGTTCATCCAGCATTGAGACGGAAGCATCAAAACTTACATACAAAGTGATTCTCCCGGCAGCTCTCTACCCTAAGAACTATAAAATTGCCATTGCCTAAATCCTTAAAGTGATTCATGAAAATTAGGTTGATCCGCCCCCGCAGCATCCCCATAATAGGGTAGTTTGCACTACCATTTTCTTTCCCACGGTTCTCATCTTACAACTCCAACCAATCAGTGCCGTCAAAAAAATTCCTCTTTTCCAGCCGCTCTTTGTTAACGTTCAGAATCAGTTTGACATCAGTAAAGAACATGTCGGATTCACGTTTAACCTGAAATGCTTCCATCGGCACGACAAACTGTTTATCGCAAACATCAAGAAAACAATCATAAGAAACAATGACATATCTCACTGTCCCAGTGGAATCAAGCATTATGTCCTTTACTTTACCGACATTTTCCCCCTGCATATCTATGATTTTCATGGTGATAAACTTGGAATTAAGAATGTATCTTCACTTCTACCGTCTATTACGTCCAGAGGGCAGAGTCTGTAAGGTTGCCTATCGACTTATTACCAATTTTCTTTTATCCGATCGAAAGGCATAGTGCTCTTGTTAGTATTGTACGTTTGAGCGCATATAATTCCGGTAGTGCTGACTTTATATTCCTGATCTATTTCTTCAACCACACCCTATGGTTCGTACAGACATTATCAAGCTATTCCTTCACTGATAATGATATGAACTGCAGCCCATGCCTACAATACATTCAATCCTGTATTCACCGTCTGCTTGTGTGTAATCAGAATTAATTCTGTGCTTGATCTATAATCTGATGCACGAAACGCAGCTTATCGATGACGGAACTTGACAAAACGAATGGATATATATCCTCCATTCCCATGCTTCGATTAATGCTGTTGAATGCAAAGGTCAGTGGAAGCCACTCAGTGAGGAGCTGTTTAAAGGATTCATCAGATGAAGAATTTAAAACGTACTGATCGGGTAAAGCAAGCATTTGTAAAGGAACACCCGTAACGGCAAGGCCAAAAGCCTGAGCCGTTTCCAATGTGTCGACAATGTGCAGGTAATGGGCCCAGGTTTCTGCCCAGTCCTCCCACGGGTGCGAACTCGCGTAGGCACTTATGTGGTGATCGTACCATTGCGCCGGTGCTCCGTGATCATAATACTGTTGTAAGGCTACGCCATAGTCCTGCCGTTCATCGCCAAACAGTTTCCGGAAAGCATCAAGCTGTGCGGTGTTGCGTACCAGGAGCTGCCAATAATAATGTCCCACTTCATGACGAAAGTGCCCTAAAAGTGTACGGTAGCGCTCATTCATATCCAGGCGCATTTTTGTGCGAACCACATCGTCGGCCTCGGCGATATTGATTGTTATCAAACCTTGGTCGTGGCCGGTAATAACCTGCGGGGTTGCCGAAAAGTCCGGATCGGGATCTGCCAGAAAATCAAATGCCAGACCATGCTCCGGATCATCCTGCTTGTTTTTTAAGGGTAACCCGAGGGCTAACAAACTGTACACCAAACGTCGCTTTGCTCCCTCTAATCGACTCCAACACACTACATGGTCGGGTTGATCAAGATTAGGAATGGTTCGATTAAGCCGGCAGGCCTGACATAGAAGCTCCGGATTGTCCGCAGGTACCATCCAGTTACATACTTTTATCTCACTGTAGTTCCGGCACATGCGGTATTGCCGACTTTGGGATTCTCGCCGCACAACGCTTGTGTAAGAGCCTGGTTGTGTGCTGACAAGTCCGCTCATCCTCCGCTGATCGGGTAGGTAGCCAAGCGTGTGTTTGCATTTCACACATTGTGTGTTGTCGAAAAAAATAGGGTGGTCGCAATTATCGCAGTTAAAAAATTTCATAGCATACCTCGTATGATCACAAGATCGAACCGCTTTCCCCGAGCAAATCATCCATGAATGGAGGAAGCTCGCTACTCAGCTTAAATCTCAATTGATAACAGTTGACCATATCCAACGGAGAACAGAAAATCCTATTATTGAAATGAGAACAGTAAATATGACCAGCACGACGACTAACCCCACTATGAAATATCTATTTGCAGAGGTGGTTTTGTGCTGATTTTCCATATATGTTTCAAACAGTTGTACGTTTCGATAATTGGCTTTCCAAGTCATGTCGAAAACATCTCCAATAAATGGTATTAAACCGATGAGAGACTCTATCGCGATCTTGTACCCCATTTTCAGGAGTATAGTATTGGGTACCCCCAATCGTGCAGCCTCGCCCAATATATAGCTCGATAGCAAAGTTCCTGCTGCGTCACCGATGCCCGGAATGAGACCGATAATCGCATAGACACCAATCCGATAGTTTATTCCCGGCAAAGGAATAGAGTTATCCAGAAACCATGCCAATCGACTGAGGCGTTTTCCGGTTTTATGGCGCCTATTATTCATCATGTGCAACTCCATAAAAATGCCACCACCTTAGTCCGAACTCAATACTTGGGTTGGAAAATGGATTTTTTAAGTTTCCAGACTGAGATTTTCACACACTAAATATTTGGTTAACGTATGAAAATAAGGAGATGGCAGTATATGCTGATTTTTAAAAGCGTATGCTGGACCTCTCTTTAAAATTCGTTAGGTGTTGCGGCATCCTTTAACTTCCCACAGGTCCTTTTGTCTGTGCCATACATATTTCATAGCCAAAACACCACCACAACAATGTGTACATTACTTGAGTAAATCTTCAGGCAACTCAATGTGGTTAATACTACAGTAGTACTGTCCTTTGACGCGGCAAATACACGCTTCACCCCATTTCGTTAAGTGTGCGTTGTGATAAAGTTATACAGATAAGAAGTTGGCGAAAGTTGAAATCTACAAGGATGGATCCAACATTGACGATCCAGACATTCGCCATCTATTTATTGTTAATGAAATATCATCTGCACGAGACGCATGGGTCAGTATAGTGTCAAGTGTAGTCGATGGAAGACAAGACCATGATTTCTTCTATCGGGATACAGAGCAACAGCCGTTGCTCAATTCATAGTTCAACAAACAACAGGAGGTTCATCATGATTGGTTGGGCTGTTACTTTTCTCATAATCGCACTTGTAGCAGGCGTCCTAGGGTTTTCCGGAATCGCAGGGGCCGCTGTTAATATTGCATGGATACTCTTTGTCGTCGGTCTTATTTTGGCCGTGGTGTTTTTCGTCATGGGACGTGGACGGCCATCTGTGTAGCATCGTAAGGGCGGGCAACGACTATTGACAGGCTTCTCATTATAGGGGGAGCCTGGATATAGTTGATTGACGAGCACATCACGTATTCGATGAATTTGATGTGCCCAGGCCGCTAAAAAAGCCAACCTAAACTATATTGAGCGCAAAAACCTGTTTCCGGCGGTGGTAATCAATAGCGGTCCGGAAAACAATTTCAACATCAAGTCTAACAGTTTGCCGACAATCCTCGACTATTCAACCTCGCCATTGGATCTTCTCACGACCTATTTTGTGCCGTACATCGCTGGTCAAGTACTTTGTATGTCTGCAAGGCGCACTGTGAGAAGGTAAATGCGGTGAAGGTGTAAGCTGGACGGATAAGGCACCATGTCGTTAGGTATAACGGCGAACTCACCAGATAAACGCTCCTTGCCCTCTGAGCAGTATTGTGTAGCATAGCCAACTAGGATTTGGGCTTTTTCTGCATTGTCTCTTTCATCAAATCAAAAGTTAACGAAACCGAAAATAGCGTGATCAGCATAATAGATACAGTTTCGATTTAAAGGAAAATCGATAAAGAATTGAACCGAGAGAAGAAGGTGCCGGGTGATACCATGCGTGATGACAAGGAACAAGATCGACAAGACGAGCCCACAACAGAAAGGGGGTTCGAACGGCAGCTTGAGGATAAAGACTATGTTCCTGTTATTATAAAACGATCAGATGAGACAGTACGACATCCCGATGATGTTTTGGAAAAAGCAATTACTGAAGGGCTTGAACAGATAAACAGACCCCTACTCTCGCTAGTGCTTTCGTCGGTGGGGGCCGGTATGATTCTTGGCTTTACAGCTATGGCTGTCGCGGTTATGTCAACCCTTACCGCTCCACTGGAAGATCCTTTTACCCTCCGCATTGCAACCGCTCTTGTTTACCCGCTTGGCTTTGTCATTTGCATAATGAGCAGGACACAGCTGTTTACCGAACACACTGCCACGGCTGTATATCCGATTTTATCTGGAAAATCCGAGGTAAAGAAGTTGTTTCGTTTATGGTTGCTTGTCATCTTGGGAAATGAAATTGGGGCGGTGGCGAGCGCATGGCTGCTTACCCTTGCAGATGAAGTGGTGCTGGCACATGACGGGTATGTAATGCTGGGGCATCACCTGGTGGATCAGAGTATTAGTGCTCTTCTCGTGAGCTCCGTGCTCGCGGGGTGGTTGATGGCCTTGGGCGGGTGGCTTGTGCTGGTGACTTCGCCTGCTTTCAGCCAGATGATATGCATTTATATCGTCACCTTTCTGATTGGCTTGGGTGGACTGCATCACTCCATTGCAGGTTCTGTTGAGATGTTCACAGCCATTCTCGTTAGCAATGAATTCACAATAATACAAGGGCTTCGTTTTGTAGGTCTCGCAATACTTGGCAATCTGATTGGAGGGAGCGTATTTGTTGCAGGCTTCAATTACAGCCATATCAGAAAAACACAACAGATATGATCAATGCCGGTGCTGCCAGGATCGACGGATAGCTGATTTTCATAAACTGCGGAGCGAGGCAGTCAAAATCGGTTTTTAGGATATATCCGGATGGTGAATACAGGATTGACCGTATTGTTGGTACGAGCTACCGTCGTTATATTTTCAATCATACAGTTGGAAGTCTATATTTTCCTACTGAGAGCTGCAATTGCCTCAAGGAGTATGCTATGAACTGGGATCGGATTAAAGGTAAGTGGAAAAAAGCCAAAAGACAAAAAGGGCAGGAAAATAGAAAGTTCACCGATGATGATCTGAAAGTTATTAACGACAAACGTGAAGAGTTAGTTGGTAGAGAGCATGAAAGCTCTGTTACAGAGAAAGAAGACGCTAAAAAAAGGAGCAAACGATTTTGAAACGACATCGCCATGAAGGAGATGCCGTGACCAAAGATACAGGGGAGCTGGAGCGCGGACGTACGGCGAGTATACCGCAGGATATCCCCTTACCAGGTTGGTTTGACATTTTGGTGAGAACCAAGGACCAGATATCATCAGACAATCTTTCCTTGGTCGCCGCCGGCGTTGCTTTCTATGCTCTCCTGGCGATATTTCCTACATTGGCCGCATCAGTGTCGCTCTACGGTCTACTTGCAAATGCCGCAGATATCGAACGCCAATTCGAGGATCTCGCCGTCCTGATGCCTCCTGAGACTCGGCCCATTTTACTTGACCAGATTAAGGCGTTGGCGGCAAGTTCTGAAAAGACACTCGGCGCAACGGTGATCGGCGGTTTGCTGCTAGCGCTCATGAGTGCTATGAAAGGGATGAAGGCGATCATTACTGCGCTCAATATTGCCTACAACGAAGAGGAGAAGCGAGGTTTTCTGCGCCTCAACCTCATATCTTTTATGTTAACACTGGCCTCAGTACTGTTTATGGTATTGATGTTAGGGCTGGTGATAGCAGTACCTGCAGTTTTGAATTTTCTAAACCTTAGCGATGACCTCGAAATCATTGTCTCAATGTCGCGCTGGTCGCTTTTGCTGGTTGTTGTTGTGACAGCGATGGCATCACTTTACCATTTCGCGCCAAGCCGCAGCGAGGCTCGCTGGCAGTGGGTGAGCTGGGGCGCGATCGTGGCTACCGCGCTCTGGTCGCTGGTATCCATCGGTTTTTCCATCTATGTTGAGAATTTCGGCACCTATAATAAGGTCTATGGGTCACTGGGTGCACTCGTCGCGCTGCTGATGTGGTTCTATATCTCAGCTTATGCGCTGATGCTGGGTGCTGAGCTTAATAGCGAAATGGAACACCAGACCAAGGTGGATACCACAGTCGGCGAACCAAAACCAATGGGTGAACGTGATGCCTACGTGGCGGATACTGTCGGGGAGCGCCGATAATGAGCGGGCTGTCCCGCAATACCAATCCGATGCCTGGTATACCTGCCGACGAGCGACCTCATGGTGCCTGGATGCGCATTCTTCGGTGGATTGGAAGTCGTGAGCTTTCAGTGCTGGTGGTATTGTTCTTACTTTTTTCGGCATTATTGGGGTTTGTTGAATTGGCTGAGGAGGTGATGGAAGGCGGCACAGGAAGCTTCGATCGTACTGTGTTGCTAGCCATGCGCGATGCATCCGATCCAAGCAGTCCGATTGGTCCGGGGTGGGTCGAAGAGATGGGACGTGATATCACGGCTCCCGGTAGTATCGTGGTGCTAACCATGACGACGCTGGCAATCATCGGTTTTCTCCTGTTGGACGGCAAGCGACGTGCAGCGCTGATGCTTTTGATCGCTTCCGTGGGTGCCCTGGGTATCAGCACTATGCTCAAGCAGGCGTTCGATCGGCCGCGTCCGGATCTGGTCCCCCATGCATCAACCCTATATACTGCCAGTTTTCCAAGTGGCCATTCGATGCTGGCGGCCAGTACCTATCTTACTATTTGCGTACTTTTGACCCAGGTACAGCGACGGCGGACAATCAAGGCCTATATCCTGATCTGTGCTATCCTCGTCACCTTGCTCGTAGGTATCAGCCGCGTCTATCTCGGTGTACATTGGCCGACGGATGTGCTGGCGGGTTGGACTGCCGGCACCGGATGGGCTTTGCTCTGCTGGCTATCGGCACGATGATTGAAATTACAGGTTCATGTAGACGTGGGTGAAGAGGCAAACAGAGCACAGGCATTCGCAGGAAGGATGAAAAAAACGGCTATAAGAGCCCACAATGAAAGGAATTACAAAAAATGACCATTTCGCAACATGTCCGGCATGGGCTACTCGGAATACACTTTTGATATCTCTTTAGGCGGTGTTTAAATGTCTGATTTTCCTGATCATAACAAAGCTGCATTGCTTATCTTAAACCAAGGCAGCAGGAAGGGTGGGGATACCTGTGTGCGCGACGCCATCGCTGTGTTGGAAAGATCAGGCCTGGATCTTATCCGGGCTGAACCGACAAACCGGGACGAGACGGAACAGGTGATTGACGCCAACCGTGATCGCATCGATCGGGTCATCGTTGCCGGCGGTGATGGCACGATTAATTCGGCTGCTGCGGCGATTTATCGAAATCGATTGGCTCTGGCCATTCTTCCACTGGGCACCGCAAATGATTTGGCACGTACCCTTGGTATCCCTGAAAATTTGTCCATTGCGTGCACGACAATAATCGAAAATCATCGACACCATGTGGATCTGGGTGTGGTCAACGACTGTTTCTTTTTCAATGTCGCCAACATCGGACTGGGTACCCAGATTACCCATGAATTGACCCCGGATGTAAAAAAGTACTGGGGTATTTTCAGTTATTTAAAGGCACTTATTACCGCATATTCGAGAACCCGGCAGTTTCGGGCTACACTTATCGTCGATTATCATGAGTATCGTATACGCTCGATTCAGATAGCAGTTGGCAATGGCCGCTACTATGGCGGAGGCAATGTTGTCGATGAAGAAGCCAGCATCGACAACGGCATGTTGTTCCTTTACAGCCTCAAACCCCAGACTTTTTGGGAGCTGTTCACCCTGGCACCGCTTTTGCGCGAGGGTAAACAGAGCCAAATGGAGCGCACCTTCACCACATCAGGAACGCGCATTGAGGTGCGCACCTCTCGCCCCATGCAGGTGCATGGTGATGGTGAGCCTTTGACCCGCACCCCTGCAGTGTTCGAGGTGATCGAAGGCGCGCTGGAAGTGCTGGTTCCAAAGAATCGTAATGCAAGTTAGGAAAGGAGGCGCACCATGAATTTGATTCGCACTGATCAGCAGGTAGCCCTGAATGCCCTATATGTGGCCATCCGAAAGAGTGCTGACCATTATCGCGATGCAGCGTTATGTCTTGACGATTCGGCCCTGACCGTGGCTCTCAGTGAAATAGTTGTACAACGTAAAATCCTGAGTGAAAATGTTAGGAAAGTCATAAGCAGTCTCGGGGATCTCCCTGCGGAACCCGACCCGGACCGCGAGAGTCTGGAACAGTTGGCTTATCGTATCGGTACGTTGTTGTCGTCCGATCAACCCGCAAAGATATTGGAACAGCGTCTTGCCGCGGAACAGGAAGTGGCTGAGCTTGCAGCCGCTGCTGGAGAATTGGAACTGGATGATAGCTGCACAGCTCTGGTTGACGAGGTGAAAGAGCATGTCCAGGTCGTAACCGACCGCTTGCAGGCTCTGATTAAAGAGCATACAGGCTGACTTGACTGATTCCACTCTAAAGCTGACTGTGCAGGTTTAAGTATGGTGAAATTACTTTGCCGTCGCTCGAAGGAAAGGTCAATGGAGGCGATCTTATTAAACAGAACTAAGTGAAGAACTTTCGATGGACACCGAAAAACTCAAATACCTGTACATTCCCCTTTGGGGAATCTTCGTTATTGCCCTGTTGAGTGTTTTGTATTTCGCCAAGGCTGTTTTCATCCCGATCTTCCTGGCGGTACTGACCTCATTTCTATTGCGTCCGGTTGTAGCCTTCATCGGTGATAAAATCCGGATCCCCAGCCCCATAGGAGCAGGTCTTGTGCTCGTTTTTTTGGGTGTGGTCGTCGTGTCTATCTTGAACTACCTGGCTGAACCGACCACTATGTGGTTCAAAAGGTTGCCCGCCGAAGTCAAACAGACGGAAATGAAGCTGTCTGTATTCAAAGAATCTATCGAGAATGTACAAGAGACGACAAAGAGTCTTGGTAAGATAGCCGCCGTCGGCGGAGCCCCCACCGATGCAAATGCAGTTGTGATGCGCGGTCCCAATTTATTCTATAGAGTATTGGATAGCACCCAATCCTTCATCATCGGTTTAACTTCGTACGTCGTTCTGCTCTATTTTCTTTTGGCATTCAGTAGAGACCTTGCTCGCGATGCCGTTACTTTACTTATGAACAAAGGCTACAGCAAGGCTCTGATCAGGGTAGCCAGGGAGGCCCAGTCGCGTATTAGCTATTACCTGTTTTTGATCACCGTAATCAACATCGTGCTTGGCTGTCTGGTAACCTTGGCTGCTTGGCTGACCGGTTTGCCTAACCCAACGGTTTGGGGCGCTTCTGCAGCATTGCTCAACTACATTCCCTATGCCGGACCGGCGATTAACATTGGAATCATTACCTTGGTGTCTTTGCTTACATTCGATACTGTATCCCAGGTTTTGTTGCCGCCGCTTGTAGTGCTAGGCATTAATTTGATTGAAGGGCAGTTTGTTCAACCGATGACGGTCGGACGGGTCTTCACCATGAATCCGGTGGCAATATTTCTTTCCATCATTACCTGGGGCTGGTTGTGGGGTGCTGCCGGGGTGTTGATGGCGGTGCCGATCCTGATGGTTTTCACCATCATTTTGGAGCAAATCCGTAAATTCAGGCGGGAACAGTTAGGCAATCTCGCGAGGGAGCAACCTTATTCAACAAAGGATTCCGGCGTACCATAAGTTGAGAAGATCCGGGGAAAGCAATATCTAAGTTGCTCGTGACATTTTTTCCAGAAAAAACAGTCCTTTTTTTAAAAATGATAGGAGGTGTTGGCCTTACAGTATCCCACTTCTTTTGTCGAAGGGATAAGGTCTACAACTTGATTTCACTCCAAACGAAGATTAAATCTTTTAATAGAAAGAGACATTCAGCATAGGGACTGTTGCCGGTATGGATATCTTCATATTACCAGTTTCTTTGATGAGAGTTAAATATCTCTTTGCCGGGTTAACACTGTTTCTCGTAGAAGTTTTGAAAATACAATCGGGGGTACCGGTAAGTTAAAGATCAGGAATGTCTTGTTATTCTTTAGCATGTCATGACCATAGAACCGCTAAGTGGGGGGCAGGTATAATGGGGAAACATCGACTGATTGTGGCGGAAGATCACGTCATCATGAGAGAAGGGTTGTGTTCTTTGTTGGAATCTACAGATTTATATGAAGTTGTCGGGCAGGCGGTGGATGGACTTGAAGCGATTGAGTTAGCGGAAAATACACTTCCAGACTTGATGATACTTGACATATCCATGCCGAAACTCAATGGGCTATCCGTAATTCATGATCTCAAGAGCAGGTACCCTGAAATAAAAATTATCGTATTGACTGTGCATGACACCGAAGAGTACTTGAAAGAGATATTTCGTGCTGGAGCAAATGGTTATTGCCTTAAAAAAGGTGCTTTTAACGAGCTTCTTACTGCTATTGATAATGTATTGAACGGGAAACCATATGTGAGTCCGCATATAACTCAACCACTTCTGGATAACTATCTCAAGAGTAATATCAGGGAAAAATCGGTGTCCTCCGGTTGGGATGTTCTGACTCAAAGGGAAAAAGAAATTTTGAAACTTGTCGGCGAGGGATATAAAAATAAAAGCATTGCAGAACTCCTCTGTATCAGCCCGAAGACTGTCGAAAAGCATCGGTCGAATCTCATGGCAAAACTCAACTTACACAACTCCTCTTCATTGACTGCCTATGCCATCAAGATGGGCTTGGTGCTGCCGCCGGCATAACACCGGCCCATTCTACATGAATTGTCGTCCCTTCATCTGGTTGTGTCACGATCATCATTGTACCATCGGAAGACTCGGCTCGTTTATACATGTTATGCAGCCCAAAGCCTGAACCAATATTTACCTGGTTTAAAATTTCAGTGTCGAACCCAATACCGTTATCAGTGATCTCGAGTATTATCTTCTGGTCGGATTTTTTCAGAGAAATATCGATTCGATTCCCTTGGCTGTGCTTGGCGGCATTGTTAAGCGCCTCCTGGACGAGTCGAAAAATGACAATTTTAATGGAATCTAAAAACGCTGCCTCGTCGACGTTGATATCGAGCGTTGTTGTAATATCAGAGAAGATCTCATTATGTTTGCGAACGAGCCACTTGAGGGATGCCAGGATTCCTATGTCATCGAGCATCGGGGGGCGCAGGGATGTTGAAAGCCTTTGTACTTCATCAATGGTATCGACTATCAGGTTGTCCAGTTGCTTCGTCAGTTTGACACAGGTTTCATCTTCAGGTAGAACCTGCAGCTTTAATTTTTCCAGTAGATATTTTGCCGCCCCGAGATTTCCGCCGATAACGTCATGGAGCTCCAGCACGATACTTCTTCGTTCATCTTCCTGAGCGGAGATAAGGTCCCTGGAGAGTAGGCCCAGCATTTTCTCAGAACTCTCCAAGGCGAACTGTGCATTTTTTTTCTCAGTAACATCTTCAATTACACCGATTAAGAATTGAGGATCGGTCCCTGTTTCACCGAAAAGTGAGATAGTCAGCTCAACCCAGATCCAGTCGCCGTTTTTCTTTTGGAAAGGGGTCTGCGCTCGCGCATATGGGCGTTTTTTTTGGGCAACCTTGGTAAATTTTTCACGAAGAGGCTCAGCATCATCCGGATGGACAAAATCGTCAACTATATCCATCGCACACAGCTGTTCCATATCGTAGCCGATAATGTTGCTGAAAGCGGGATTAGATTGGGCGATCAAACGTTCCATATCAAATAGAGCTATACCGATTGATGACCAGAGAAAAATACCCCGCATGCGCGACTCGCTTCTTTGAATCGCGGCCAGTGCATTGGATCGCTCAATTGCCTTGAGTATGGCACTTTTCAATTTCTCCGGTCTGTCTTTGCTTTTCTCCAGATAATCTTCCGCCCCCACTCTGATTGACTCGAATTCTGCCAGATGATCATATTTGTCTGTGAGCAGCAGGACCGGTTTGACGCAGTCTCTTTTCCGGATCTCGGCCATAAAATCCAAACCGCTATATTGACCGAGATGGTAGTCTGAAAGGATAAGATCCGGTTCGTTTTTGTGAGCATATTCTATGCCCGCATCAAAATCTTGCGCCCAGGAAATATCAAGATTGTCAAAATCCAAATCCGAGAGAATACTTTTTATAAGCCGGTAATCGTCTTCTTCCTCTCCGACGAAAAGGGCGGATAAGCTGCCGCGATCCATAAATTTGATCCTCCTGTAGTCCTATTGACTTAAAATGGTGTGCTGGTGAACGGTTACACCGAAGATACCTAATTTATTCAGCTAGTATAAGTACTATTCTGTATATATTTTACTCGTAAAGAGCACGATACTATCAAGTGAACGTATTACACATAATTGTCAAAGGTGACAACGGGTTGTTATATCTTGAAAGCCTCGTCTGAGAACCATGATGGCGCGCAGTATATGGAATATTTGCTAACAGATACTATAATGCCGGTAGAATAAGTTAAAAAATTTGCTACAAATGAATTAATCATGAATGTATATAACACGTTACTTTTCCCTGAAACAAATGTTTTCTTTGAGGAGTGCTATGCGCTATTGCTGTTCTGCACTCCGCTCCATTTTATGGAGCTGGTAGAGCCGGTAATCGAATCTGACATCAGCGACGAGGCGGACCTCTTCCTGAAACGAGGATTCTGTCAAGCACATATCCCTGTTCCTCTCGGTGAGAACCGAGAACGATTCCTAAGGTTGGTTGACGATATAAAAAACCGCAAAGAGCATTACGCTGAACAATTCAATGCACTTACAGACCTTGGGGCTACCCATATGAGGAGTCAGCATCCTGATCTCAAAAATGAAGTTGTTTCTTCCTTGCTCAGGGAACATGGTTTTGAGTGCACATTCACCAAGACGGAACAGGGACTCTGGCAGGCACGACTGATACTAGCCATTGCAGAGATACTTGATTCTGAAGAAAAAGTATTGCGTGAAGAGCTGTCCTTTTTAAAGGAGGAAGAAATTGCCTTCATTCGCTCCTTTAAAAGCGAAAGGGACTCAAATGAGGAATACTTGCTTGACGAGTTGGAAAAAACAAGAAGACTATTGGAAAAACCTCGACCAAGAGACATTATTAATCGGTTTGAGTCCTGGCTTCGTCTCATGCAAAACCAGCCGCTGCCGTCGATAAAACTCTGGCTTGCATCAACAAGAGAGAGTGCCGACCAGATTTTCAAGAGGTATAAAGCAACCGGGAGCGGTACTGTGGTTCCGCTGCTTAAACTCACCCTTCCTGCGCATATTATGGCGAGTGGGAAATATGTGGTACAGCAAATTGAGACGTTCCAAAAGGCGACAACCATCATTCACCAGGGACTCGTAGCTGATCTTGAGCGAATCGTATCGATTATGCCGTACATTCCCGGTTCACCTGAGTCGCTGCTTCCGTTCGGAACCGACTGGGCTGAGCAGTGGGAAGCTGCATTGGATGAATATTTTCCACCCTCAAGGGACGGAAGAAGCAGTATCACTATCTATTTACTTCCGGAACAACCAGTTGCCAAACTCCTGTCGATACCGGAAACTTCCGATACCATGCAAGCGCAAAATGCTCATGGATTGCTTGGTATCCTTGAAAATTAGTGATACTGCTAATTACTATTTGAATTTTTTTGATTATTCTTTGCGTCAATGTGACGGAGAAACTGAGATAAACCGCTTAAGATTATTGTTTTTCAATCTCAGTTGTTCACTAAAATAAACCTACGGTAATATCATGGACTTAGTGCGAATTATATTAACCATTATTCTTCCGCCTGTTGGGGTTTTTCTCCAAGTGGGTCTAGGCCTTCATTTCTGGATAAATATCCTGTTGACTCTTCTTGGGTATATACCCGGAATTATTCATGGCATCTGGGTTATCCTGAAAAAGTAATCGGAACGTGCTGCGGAGCTTGTTGGCCCTTATTCGTTGCACTAATAAAGTATGCCATAGATGTGAGGCACAGAGTAAAAAGCTAGACATAATGTTTGACAAGTGACCGGGGTGGAGTTGTGCATTTTATCGGCGGAGCTTTTGCCATGCCAAAATTTTGATCAATGTGGTGTGTACCGTATTTAAAAAGTCCCGACGAAAATGATTACAGCAATTTGGCTGACTTTAATCCCGGTGATTTTGGCGGGAAAAGAAAGCGGCGGTTACAGTAGCTTTAGGATACCAAACAATTATTTGCAGTGAGTTACCGTCAGTACATTAAGATCCGGTTCGTAAAGCGATCAGACCACGACTCGTAATCTTTATATTCTCAGAGCCAAGTGTTCTTGATACGCAGTCAGAGTTCAAGTGTCTTTATTTACCAATAAAAATCCAATAAAAAGTTTTTGATCAAATCGCCGAAGGGTGATTCCTTCTTTATTAGTAAATACAGATTTGTGAACATTAAAGTACACAGTTATCCCCATTAAAAGAAAGAATGACTGTCTTATATTTTAGTGCAGTCAAGATTCATAACGGAAAGCGTCATCTGCCTTGGCCAAGCTGAAGGTTGGGCATTGTTGCTATGGGTAATATGCGTTTATCCGTTGGGCGTGAGCCTGGAGTTGGAATAATTTTATGTCTGGTATTAGCAAGAATTTCTAGAGTACCGGTCGAGAGGATCTTGTGGAGTGGGGCAAGTGAAAAAATAGATATTTGGCCATTCAGGAACCTGTGTTATAAATATAGATTTTGGGGATAGCATGACCGGTAAAGCGAGTGTGCTTGTTGTTGATGATGACACAACTATGAGGGAAATCTTAGATTTTTATCTGCAAAGGCAAGGTCTTGTGGTCAGCATTGCAGAGAATGGAAGAAGGGCGATTCAGCTTATACAAGCAAACCAATATGATTTGGTCATTACTGATATGGAAATGGGTTCAGTAAATGGTCTTGAAGTTGTCAGATTCGCCAAGACTTACCGCCCGGATATTTTTGTTATCATGATAACAGGAAATTACGAAGTTGGATTGCGGAAAGACGCTTTTAGACTTGGAGTTGATGATTTCCTTTACAAACCTTTTGATTTAGCAAGTTTGTTTAGACGCTTACCGGACCACTTCTTGGAGTCAACCAAAAAGTTCGATAAATAAGACGAGATAGAATGCGACAGTAAGGGGTTGGGTTATTGTCACGGGAAGCAACCCAGGGCTCGGCTATGATCCACTCAGGATGTGCAGGGTGGAAGCTGGGAGGAAGTTCATGAATGAGTTAAACATTCGGAAGTCAGCAGCGGCCTGCATGGTCAGGGATCGGCAGATACGGGTCCCAATGGGAGTTAGATGCGCAGCATGGTTTGCGGTGCTGATGCTTGTGAATCTTCCCGTCCTCTCCTTTGCCCATCCACCATGCCACGGAATTCACGTGAAGATTCAGGATATAAGAAACAGCACTGGAACCGTAGCGTGCGCGTTGTTTGAGTCACCGGAGGGTTTCCCTCGGAAATTCATGTACTTCGCAACGAATATCATGATCATCAAAATTCGAAAGTCCCAGGCGAGTTGCGACTTTGAAGACATCCCACCCGGTTCGTATGCGATAGTCGCCGTTCATGATGAGAATATGAACGGCGAGCTGGATACCGACTGGATGGGTATCCCCACGGAAGGCTACGGTTTTTCAAACAACGCCGAAGCATTGATGGGCGCTCCTTCATTCTCTGCCGCCAGCTTCCTATACGATGGGCGGAACTTAGATCTGACAATGAGCCTGAATTACTAAGCGCTCGCTGTATGAATATTGAAGGTTTCTATTTTCTTTCTTCAATCCAGCACACCCATTCAGGGTTGCTTCGCCTAACGAGGCGCTCAGTCGACGAAGAAACGCGCAGCTGAACTATACCACTATCAAGCACCCAATATAAACAAACCCGGTATACGAAGAATCATTCCCAAGCAATGCTCTGTCGATGATCCCAGCCTGCAAGCTCGTTCTGCAGCTGTGTTGATGATATATCGAAAACCGGTGTCACAGTTCATGATTGGACCTTTTCCTCAGCCTCTTCATACTGTTTGAAGAGGCTGTCCAGTTTTTTATTATCGCACAGCTTACATAAATGCGCGAAGACTGCTTTCTCTTCTTCCTCGATATGATGTCTGTTCAGTTCATCTAATACCTTGGCCTTGGCCTTGAAAATAGGGCTTTGCGTATTAATCTTCATGAGTTCTCGTAAAACGATTTTACCGACATGGTGCTCCTGGAGGCTTTCCAGCCCGTCTTCTTTGGCACCTTCTTCGTCACTATTTTTGAGGAACTGAAAGATCGAAGCCTCTTCGCCAATCATATGTGGGTACAGGGAATCGTAAAATTGCTGTCGAAGCTTCTCTCTTTGCTCCGGTTTCTTGGCCTCGGTCAATTTTTTTCCAGTTTTCTTCTGTTCGTTATGGTCTTTTCGCAAATGTTTAAGAAAATCATGTTCACTCATTTCCTTCTCCTTTTATTCCGATTTTTAAGTTTTCCAGCAGTACCGACGGTCCTTCCGTTCGTTTGATCACACTCAGGCTGGCATCGGTTTCCATTACAACCGCGGTGATGTCGGTCATGCCACCATAGCCACTTCTGCGCACTGCAGCCTCGATCTCATTTTGAGTAACCCGTTCGCTGTCCATATCCTGTCGACGGTAAGTCCCATTATAATATAACAGCACCGGTTCGGCGTGTATCGCCTTGGATACGGTTGGCATTTTGACGCTGATTTTAGTCAGGGCATACTGAAGGCTTAAAAGAATAACTATTGAAGCAAGGCCATCTACAAGGGTCACATCTTTCAGCAGGATCACGGAACCCATAATAGACCCTATGGCGATGGTTGCAATCCAGTCGTAATTATTCATTTTGGCAGTGGAGCGTTTCCCTGCAACCCTGACAAGTATGATGACAAGAGGGTAGAACAACAACGCCGTACCAGCGATCCATATCAAGTGTTGCCATGAGTCAAATATGATCATATTCCAGTTCTCGGGTTAAATGATTACGGGCAAGCGTATTTTGCTGCACCATACTCCATAACACGCTCCACCAAATGGTGAATTTGATAGTCTTTGACCATTAGATTAGTAATGGGCTACCTTATACACCTCATTTTAACTACGATGAGTCGTCGTGGAAATACCTGTTTAAGAGTATATGCGAGCTCAAGACCCTAGACAGAGGTGATTAACACGCATTCATCCTATATAACCCAACTTTGGAATTTTAATTACTTGGTCAGAGCCGGTCTCCCTCAAAATTTACATGAGATGGGATAATGATGTAATTGTCGCTTGACGACATCTCAGACCTAAGCATTTATAAGTAATTATACACATTCTACTAATTCAGCATCACTCAAGTAGTTGGTGCGAGTAAAAATACATACATATCGCTGCCAAAGTACATAATGAACCCCATTTGAAATTCTGATCAGCCGCCACATATTGTAATGCAAGTCTGGTGGAGAATGAGGAGAGTGTCGTCATCCCAATATGATATTGGCGTTCAGACCAATTTTCCAATTCCGCCCTATTCGACTTATATCCTTTAGTTAAACCGGTTTAAGAAATGTTACCTGTGTTTCGCTGATGGTTAAAAACCCAGGTGAAATTCAACAAAAACACCAAGGAGATGTTTATGCGCAAGATACTGTACACCCTCATAATATTTACAATGGTAAGTGTGTTGGCCGGCTGTAACACGATGTCTGGTATTGGCCAGGATGTTGAGGCTGCCGGGGATGCTGTAGAGGAATCTGCTGAAAAAAACAAAACCTATTAAGCAGAGCCCAACATCATTGATTTACGCGTTTTATCTAATAATGGCAGTGGCTTATCAGCTGGTAATCACTGCTATTGTTTCTGGTCATGTGCGTTGAATAATAAAATCATTCCCTGGTATATATACAGGAGTGATCGGATTAAGCGTTGGGATTTTCAAATTTTTAAAAATGTTATTAAACCATTTAATAGTCGATTCTTCCTGACAATCGTCTTACAGTCTTCGTATTATTCTCGATAGCACAGATCAAAAACGGTTTACCTCCATAATCTAGGAAGTGAGATAATGGGAAAACATCGGTTGGTCGTTGCAGAAAATCATACTATTATGAGGAAAGAATTGTGTTCACTACTTGAGTCAACGGGTTTTTTCGAAATTGTCGGACAGGCCGCAGATGGCGTGGAAGCAATTCAAATAGCGAAAAGAGCACTCCCGGATTTATTGCTCTTGGACATCTCTATGCCGAAGCTGAATGGGTTATCAGTTATTCAACACCTTAAAAGCTGGCACCCCGAAGTTAAAATCATTGTACTGACAGGACACAACACCGAAGAATATTTGAAAGAGATATTTCGTGCCGGGGCAAATGGTTACTGTCTGAAAAAGGGCAACTTCAGTGTGCTTCTTCGTACTATTGATACTGTCTTGAGAGGAAATCCTTAAGAATAGTTTTAGTTCTGTACCTAAACGAGATGTTCCAGTTTGAATCGAGGTGTTCGATAGGCTTGGCCGCAGGCGTATAAGTGAAGACTCGTAAATGGAGGGAAAAATATGGCGGAACAGGCTGATAAGGTAGCTGATACGACCCAGTCTCAGGATGTACCGCAGTAATTCGACTTTGATTTCGGAATGGCTCTCGAGCGTCTAGACAGTTGGATTGATGGCGGCATTCGATTGTTACCGAATATTATCGTCGCTGTCATTGTCGTTGCTTTATTTTATGGTTTAGCTGTATTGGCGCACCGCCTGATCCAACGTTCCTCTGCCCGTCGGGATCGAGACAACTTGGGGGCGGTGCTCGGTGGGTTTGTAAAATGGGCAGTTGTCATACTTGGTTTTTTGCTGGCGGCAACGATTGTGGTGCCCACCCTGAAGCCCGGTGATTTAATCGCAGGATTGGGCGTAAGTTCCGTTGCGATAGGTTTTGCATTCAAGGATATATTGCAAAATTGGCTTGCGGGGTTGTTGATTTTATTACGCCAGCCCTTTGAGATCAACGACCAGATCGAGGTTAATGGTCATGAGGGTACCGTTAGACGAATTGAGACCCGTGCAACTATTATCAAAACATATGATGGGCAGCGAGTAGTTATCCCTAACAGCGATATATATACTAATGCGGTGTTGGTTAAGACGGCGCACGAAAAGCGTAGGAGTCAATACGATGTAGGTATTGGATATGGAGACGGTCTCGAAACGGCGTGCCATGTGATACGAAATGGTGTGGCAGGGGTCAACGAGGTTATAAACGACCCGGCTCCTGAAGCATTTGCCTGGGATCTGGCTGCAAGTTGGGTGACTATCCGCACACGCTGGTGGACAAATAGTCGCCGGGCAAGTGTTGTCCACGTTCGTGCGGCGGTCATTAGAGCTATCAAACAGGCTTTGGATGAAGCCCGCATCGACATGTCCTTTGAGACTCAGGTGCAATTATTTCACGATCAAACAGAGTCGGTGGACGGTGATCGAGGGGCGCAGCGTGAAGGATGGCCTGCTCCGGAAAAAGGAACAACAGAACCTCGTTGGACAGTTCAATCCACGTAACGATTAACGATTAATAACGAACCGCAGCAACATATCAGTATTGAAAATAAAAGTGAGGAGTAGCCATTCCTCAAGGAATCCTGCGAAAGGATTGATGGAGCGGCTATCTAAATCAAACTGCTTAGGAAAAACAAGTGCTTGGAAGAGAGTGCCAACAACGACCGACCAAGGACCTGAGCGGTTTCAATCGTGCCCATAATGGGCATGGGCAAAAACTCAACGGAGCTATTACTATGCGAAAGCAATACATACCCACCCTGTTGCTCATTGCGAGCCTCAGCATAACACTCATGACTTTTGGCTGTGATTCCCAGGGACCGGCAGAAAAAACCGGCGAAAAAATTGATCAATCGATAGAAGAAACAAAGGATGCTGTGGAAGATGTCACTGATAAGATTACAGGAGAAGGGCCCGCAGAAAAACTTGGTGAAAAAGTAGATGAAACTGCCGAGACAGTCAAAGAATCAACCGAGTCTCAAAATTAAAATCTCATTGCTGAATATGCTTATTATTAACCATGCCTGACGAGATAATTTTAAGAGTACACATCCCAGAAAAGATGCATTGAGCATACAATATCAGCAAAAGGGTGTAGACATGTTGCATGGTGTATTTTTCGTCGCAATAGCAATTCTTGCAGTTTTTACATTGTTGCCGTTATGGAGCTACGAGGCCTGGTGGGTGCGTGCTCTTGATTTTCCTCGTCTGCAGTTGGTTTTCATCTCGTTGCTGCTGATGGTAATTGGTCTTGTTTTGCTTGATCGCTCAATGTTTTCGACATGGTGCATACTTACAATAACCGTGCTTTGCTTCATCTATCAGGCATGGTGGATTGTGCCTTATACAAGGGTGTTTCCAGTCGAGGTAAAGTCACCAATAACAAAAGATGAGAAGCGAATGATCAGGATAATGACCGCTAATGTCCTGACTCCAAACCGCAACTCAGAGGCGTTGCTCAACCTTGTGCGAAAAAATGATCCGGATGTTCTGGTTACGTTGGAATCAGATGACTGGTGGCAATCGAAGCTGGATGTACTGGAATCGGATTATCCCTTCGCGATAAAATGTCCGCTTGATAATCTTTACGGCATGCATGTGTACTCGAGATTCGAGTTGACTAACAGTCACATTGAATATCTTGTAGAACCGGACATTCCATCGATACACACCATGGTGAGTTTGCCTTCAGGGCAGAAAATCCGTATGCATTTTCTCCATCCTGCACCGCCAAGCCCGACAAAAAACGAAGATTCTAAAGATCGTGACGCCGAGTTGATAATTGTTGCGAGAAGTGTTGCGGAGTCAGCTGTTCCGGTGATTGTAACGGGTGATCTCAACGATGTTGCCTGGTCTGAGACCACGCGGTTGTTTCGTAAAATAAGCGGCTTGCTCGATCCACGTGTCGGACGCGGCATGTATAACACATACAATGCCAATTACTGGTTTATGCGCTGGCCGCTGGATCATTTGTTTCATAGTAGCCAGTTTACTTTGAGCAAAATACAGAGACTGGAGGAATTTGGTTCGGATCATTTTGCCCTTTTAACCGAATTGGTCTATGAAGCCGGGCATCAAGTAATTCAAAAGAACCTTGATGCAGACCAGGATGATCTGTCCTGGGCTAAAGAGAAGACAGCTGCCAAGAATGCGAGCAAAGAAGATGTTCCGGAACCGGAGAAGCAGTGATTTCAAATCATCAGGGAACCTCAACCTCATTTCAAAGGAGAAAACTATGGGTATTGAAGTAAGCGGAATCCTCAGTCTTCTTATACTTATTGCTGATATCTGGGCAATCGAGAATATTTTTCAAAGCAGTGCAACAGCAGGGATGAAAGTTTTATGGATAGTTATAGTCATATTACTCCCGATCTTAGGCCTTATCGCCTGGTATCTGGCTGGACCGAAACCGGCAAGGTAGCATATAATATTAATCAAATATTTTATGCATATAAACCGGTTAATGTTCCGGTAATTGAGAACTGGAAGAGTCGTTGTAAATATCAATTAAGTAATCGATACTTCCAGTAGAGCGGGCTTTTTGGCAGAGCATCTTTAAGGATATAATGGCTATGGAAAGTTTTCAAATTGACTGGCAGCTGGTCTATGATCATTCGTTTCATTTGATTGTTGCCTATTTATTAGCTTTGCCGATCGGTTGGGATCGCGAGCGCAGCAGTCGTAATTTCGGTTTGCGCACTTTCCCTCTGGTAGCTGTTGTAACCTGCGGTTATATGCTTGTCGGAATATCCGTAATTGACACCACGGGTGGAGAGGCAAGGGTAATTCAGGGGATACTTTCAGGCATCGGATTTATCGGTGGTGGAGCTATTTTAACCGATAAGGATAAAATCAGGGGGACCGCCTCCGCTGCGAGCATCTGGAATACAGGGGCAATCGGTGTCGCTGTTGCATTTGATCGATATGAAATCGCCGCTGTTCTTTCTATTTTAAATGTCCTAACATTGTTCTTTTTCAGCAAATTAAAAGACGAGATACAGCCTGATGAGCCACCTGAGACTATAAAATAATACAGAGGGCTCTCCGGTTGAGAGAAGTGAACTTTTATGGAGTAGCATCATCAAAGGCCTATAGATGAAAACAAGACTCATCAATTATTGGCAATCCTTGAGGACCAGTTTCTGGCTCGTTCCCGCTTTGATGGTAGTGTTGGCGATTATAATGTCAGTCAATATGGTCACACTTGATAGAGCGCTGCAACTTGGTTCTCTGCAATTTTACGGCTATATGTATTCCGTCAGTCCGGAAGGAGCGCGATCCGTTTTATCGACAATTGCCGGTTCGATGATGACAGTTGCCGGTGTTACCTTTTCCATTACCATTGTCGTTCTCAATCTCGCATCATCGCAGTTCGGCCCTCGTCTAATCCGCAATTTTATGCAGGACAGGGGGACGCAGTTTGTTCTTGGATCATTCGTCGCCAGCTTCATTTACTGCCTGCTCGTGCTTCGTTCAATTGATACAGTAGGAAAAGAAATATTCGTTCCAAACTTCTCAGTTATCTTTGCTGTTCTTCTGGCACTGCTCAATGTTGGTGTGTTGATTTTCTTCATTCATCATATCGCAACCTCTATTCAGGCTGACAAGGTCATTGCTGAGATCAGTAACGAACTCGAGTTGAATATCCGTCGGATCTTTACCGAAGAGCTGGATTACGAAAACACGGATGAGAGGAGACGGCTATCAAAACTGCCGGAAGAAAAGAAAGACCATTATTATACCCATCAGATTACCGCTCGCCGTAATGGCTATTTGCAGGCAATTGACAGTGATGGCCTTTTGCAGATAGCTAAAAACTATGATTACCTTATCGAAATCCGACTGAGACCGGGACAATTTGTTGCCGCCGCCGGCACACTTGCAACTGTTATCAGTGATGGGATTTTTGATGTAAGTCTTACAGATAGAATCACCGATGCATTTATTGTGGGGGCGCAGCGTACCCCGGAGCAGGATGCCGAATACCCGATACATCAGCTTGTTGAGGTTGCTGTTCGTGCTCTGTCTCCCGGTATTAATGACCCATACACTGCAATAACCTGTATCGATCAACTTGGCTCAACTCTCTGTTTTCTAGCCCAAAGAGTATTTCCCCCATCCTGCTGCTTTGACGAACAGGACAAACTCCGGATGCGGGTAAAATCTTTCACCTATTCAGGTATTTTAAACACTTCATTTGACCAGATACGGCAGTACGGCCGTACGAGTGTTGCAGTCGTAATACGATTGCTCGAGATGTTGACAATTATTACCGAACAAACTCGTGATTCAGATCAGCGAAAAGCAATACATCGTCAGGCTAACATGATTTTCCGCGGGAGCCAGGAAGCGTTAGCTGAAGAGAACGATAAGGAAGATGTGCTGGAACGATACCGGGTGTTGCTCAGTACTCTGAATGAATTTGACGATAAAGAGGGTCCATATGAAAGCTCCGATGGACTACCGATTTCTTAATTTTGCTCGGAAGTTTTTGCTGTATACCTTCACTTATGGGTTAATAGTCACTCCTGCAATAGCCCAGAATGAAAAGACATCTGACGAAGATGCAGTTACCCCTACTGATCAGAATGCTCAGGTCGCCGAGCAAATCAAAGTTTTGCCAGCGACCAATGACAAGGCCATTGATAAGCGTTTAACCAACATCCTTGAAGCGACCGGATGGTTTTATGATATCACCGTCCGGGTCGAGGAAGGTGTTGTGTTTCTGGATGGACACACTAATTCGGAAGATAACCGATCATGGGCGGGTGAACTGGCTGGTAAAGTCGTAGATGTCGTGGCAGTCGTCAACCGTATTCAGGTTATTGAAAGTTCACCATGGGATATTTCTCCGGCAGTCAGTGAATTGAGCCAAATCTGGAGAGGAGTCGTCCAAGGGTTGCCGCGATTCGGTGTGGGGGTGGTGGTCCTTGTACTGGTCGGACTGATTGCTAAACTTACCATTCTTGGTTTACGCAGAGTCCTGGATCAACGAATGAATCCGCTGCTGCGCGATGTCGCTGCACGGGTTACGAGTATCCTCGTGTTTCTCCTCGGGTTCTACCTTGCGCTCAGGGTCTCAGGCCTCTCAGCTCTGTCAACCACGGTTCTCGGTGGTACAGGTATTGCCGGTCTTGTCGCCGGTATAGCCTTTCGAGATCTTTTGGAAAATTATCTTGCAAGCATCCTGATCAGCATCCGCAATCCTTTTCGGATCGGAGACCTGGTTGAAATCAGTGAACACCTTGGAATTGTCGAGCGGGTAACCACTCGCGGCACGGTACTGATGAATCGGGATGGTAATCATGTACAAATACCTAACGCTATAGTCTACAAAAGCATTATTCGCAACTATACCGCAAATCCGAACCGGCGGGAAATTTTCGAGGTCGGGATCGGCTTCGAGAATAAAACCTCGCATGCTCAGGAGGTGGCCCTGAAGGTTTTAAACGACCACCCGGCAGTGCTCGGTGAACCTGAGGTTCTTGTATTGATTGACAGGCTTGGTTCGGCAACGGTAAACCTGAAAATCTATTTCTGGTATGATGGCTCGATCTATAATGAGTTCAAGATCAAATCCTCGCTGATCCGTTTGGTTAAACAATCTTTCGAAAAAGAGGGTATATCGATGCCGGATGAGGCCAGGGAAATCATCTTCCCTGATGGGGTTCCGGTTAGTATGTTGGAATCTCCAGTGGAAAAATCAGAAAAAGGTGATCTTCCTGTTACTCGTGCTCATGAAGAAACAACCACAGAGGCCGAAGGTGGTCTGGCGAATGAGGAACTGCAGTTGAGGGATCAAGCACGTGCATCAAGAACTCCGGAAGAGGGGAAGAGCTTGCTTAAAAACTAATTTTTATGCGCTGTCCGGAGCACCGTCAGGCACCACTATAATCCCGCCAACGTGCTTGGCGAATAATTCTTATTCAAACACATCAGTGAATCATACTGAGAGGTGTCTATATGGATCAAAAAAAATCAGTTGTTATAGAAAGCAAGACCGAAAGCAATGATATAAACGTCGAGAATTCTTTGACGGAAAAATCGAATGTTGAACAATTCGAAACTCCAGGGGATGAGGAAGTAAAGGATGTTCAACAACAGACAGAGGAACATGAAGCCAAGCAGTCCGCGAAGTATGGCACGTTCGGTGGGGTGTTCACCCCAACCCTACTGACAATTCTTGGTGTTATTCTTTTTCTAAGAGAAGGCTGGGTTGTGGGCAATGCCGGTCTCGCAGGTGCCTGGCTGATCATCGGCCTGTCTTTTGCTATTACCGGCTGCACCGGCCTCTCCATGTCGTCATTTGTAACTAACATCAGAGTCGGGCCCGGTGGCGCATTTTCCATGATTTCACAATCCCTGGGACTGGAAGTGGGCGGAGCCATTGGTGTTCCGCTCTATTTTTCACAAGCTCTCGCAGTGGTCATGTACATTTTCGGTTTCCGTGCCGGGTGGGAGTGGGCTGCTAATTCCATGGGATTTCCGTCATTTTCGCCGCTTATTATAGATCTTGGTGCCTTTGCACTAATTTTTGGAATTACTCTGGTCAGTACCAGTCTCGCCTTTAGGGTTCAGTACCTTATTCTGGCAATAGTTATCATATCTCTTATCTCGATAGCCATAGCAGCCATACAGGGGCCGATGGATAAGCCGATCGAGTGGTGGGGGAAATTTCCCGGGTCGCCGGAAAACAACTTTTCAGGTATCACCTTCTGGGCTGTTTTTGCGGTATTTTTTCCAGCATCTACCGGTATCATGGCCGGAGCAAATATGTCCGGAGAGCTCAAGGATCCAAGAAGGTCAATTCCGATCGGCACAATGGCCGCTATTGTTTTAAGTCTCTTTGTTTACCTGGGAATCGCGTATTGGCTCATGCGCGTTGCAACAGTTGAGGAACTGACCGGCAACTATACTATCATGATTGATCGTGCCTTCTGGGGGCCTGCTGTATTGGCCGGTTTGCTGGCCGCGACATTTTCATCTGCTCTCGCATCATTTGTCGGCGCACCTCGCATTCTTCAGGCACTTGGCAGTCATAGCATCGTTCCTGCAAGTGGCTGGGCCGCCAAACGCACCAAAAAAGGGGAGCCGCGAAACGCAATGTTAATAACTGCCATAATAGTGCTGGCGGCTATTATGCTTCGTGAACTGAATGCGATTGCCCCACTCATCACGATGATTTTTCTGCTTACGTATGCGACTATAAATCTTGTTGTATTGGTTGAACAGAGTTTACGCTTATTGAGCTTTCGCCCCCTTTTCCGCATACCGAAAATTGTGCCGTTTGTAGGGTTGGCAGGTTGCCTCTTTTCTATGTTTATTATTAACCCTATATTTAGTTTGGTCTCAATAATTCTGGTTGCGGCTCTTTACTTCGTTCTCATGCGACGCAGACTCACTTCTCCTTTTGGCGATGTTCGTAGCGGTATGTTTACAGCAGTCGCGGAATGGGGAGCTAAGCAGGTCAAGATGATTCAGGGAACATCGGAGAGGGCCTGGAAACCGAACATACTCCTTGCACTTGAGGACCCAAAACGTCTTCGCGGTGCCTTCGAACTTATTAACCACCTGGCATACCCTATGGGATCGCTCAAGTTGTTAGGTATCGCAAGGGCTGGTGAAGTTGATTCATTACAACAAAGAGTTTTCGATTCCCAACAGGCCTTTGTGGATAATGGAATTTTCACTTCTGTAACAGTACTGGAATCAGACGATTATCCCGCAGCGGTCAAAGTCGGCTTACAGGCCCTCGGGGGATCATTTTTCCGTCCGAATCTGCTGTTATTGGATCTTCCAAAAGATAAAAATACTCACGAGTCACTCACGGACCTCATTGCGGAAGCCAAACGTCAGAAAATGGGCGTTACCGTATTCGTTCAACATGAGGATGCCGGTCTTGGCCGTCGTAACCGTGTGAATTTGTGGATTCCTGATATGGGCCCTCGTTGGGAGTTGGAAATGGAATTTGTCAATCTCGATCTGGCTATCCTGCTCGCCTACCGGATGATGGACAGCTGGGACGCCAGTCTCACCGTGATAGGTGCAGTGAGCAACACAGCAGAGAAGCAAAAGGCCGAAAAATTTCTTGCCAGGCTTGTCGGCCTTGCCCGGTTACCGGCTCAGACGGCTGCCCATGTCGCTGATGGAGATTTTGGTCGTTATGCCAGTTCGGCGCCGGAAGCCGATTTAAATGTGTTTCCGCTTCCCGAGAAGTTTGATGCAGAATTTTTATGGAGCTTAAGGGATGCCACGGGATCTTCCTGTCTTTTTACCCAGGATGGCGGTGATGAAAGTGCATTGGCTTAGATTCCGTCGATATTATTGCAAGTTCGTTATAATTACTGCTGACTCCCGGCCAAGATTGCTGGACGCGAATCTTTACAAATGGTTCATTGCTATAACCATCTTCTCAACGACAATAAATTGAAAGCCGTTGATTGGATTAATTCGCTGGGACTGAATGAACCACCAGGCTCCTAATACACTTGCTATTTAACCGCATCGATGAGATTCTTGCCGGCCTTGAATTTGATGACCTTCTTAGCGGGAATCTGGATGGTTTTGCCGGATTGGGGGTTACGACCTTCGCGAGCAGCCCGCTCTGTAACGGAAAATGTACCAAAACCGATCAAGGTTACTTTATCGCCAGTTTGAACGGCACCTGTAATCGTACCAAGGACACTATTTACGACCTTATCGCTTTCAGTCTTGCTTAGTCCACATTCTTTTGCGACTTTTTCTATCAGATCGCCTTTGTTCATGATTTCTCCTCGCTATCTTGTTGGAGTGTTATGGGATGGGAGATTCTCAACGCCTAGAGATAGTAGGTTTCCTAGGGTTTTGCAAGGTTATTTCGAGTTCGATTCCTGCATAATTTTGATAAACTCGCTGATTTCCAGTGGTGTAATAGTGAAACTTTTCCTCTTGCTCAGTCTCTTGGATTAGTTGGAAAAGGTCATAACCACTTTCCAACCTTCCTTCATCATTTTTTCCATTTACTACAACTCCATTGAATGTATGCCGGAGTAGTAAGGTACTTTCGATTGTTGAATACAGGATTGACAGTATTGCTGGTGTGAGTAGTCATCGTTATCCTGTCAATCATAGCGGCTGGTAGCCCCAAAATGGAGCTACCCCGCACTTACTATCAAAACAATTAAGGAGGAAAAGACATGTGTTACAACTGCGGATGCGGAAGTACTTCTGACGATCATGGCAAGGGGCATATGGGTGTTGATCCCCAAGGAAAAGCCATTACGGATAAGAGCTTTGCTGCTGCCGGTCGTGAATTTGAAATGGATGAAAAAGAATCAAAAGAAAACACCAAGAAATTACTGGATGAAAAGGATTGAGGTCTGTTGTGTGTCATAAAAATCACACAGCAAACTGACCGTCCAAATGTAGGCGGTCGAATGTAATCGGGATTCGTTCTTAGAAACCGAATAAAACTACATGGAGTACAGCATGAACTGGGATCAGATTAAAGGCAAATGGAAGCAAGCCAAGGGACAGGCACAGCAGAAATGGGGCAAGCTCACCGACGACGATCTGGATGTCATAGACGGCAAGCGAGAAGAGCTGGTCGGTAGAGTACAGGAACGCTATGGTATAGCAAAAGATGAGGCGGAAAAAGAAGTTTCTCAATGGGAAAACGACTATCGTTAGTAAACGATCAGACGTTTCGCTGCTCATTTCCGGAGTTGGGAACGTCGGAGGATAGTAATGATTTGAGGCCAACAGTATGTGCCACATAGATTGAATCAAATAAGGAGAACAAAATTATGAAAAAGTATACCAAGATATATTCCGTGCTCACCATCGCTGTATTTACTGTGATGTTGGCAATGTCGCCGGTTTTTGCTACCGATACCAAGGCACCGGCCACCACTGCTTCCCAAATGGATGCCACCAAGATGCATAAGGATAAGATGAGTCCCATGAAAGGCGGGTACTCCATTCTCGGCACAAAATTCATCGGTATGGAAATCGAAAACCTGCAGGGTGAAGATCTCGGGGAAGTGAAGGATATCATGCTTGATTCTAAAGGCAAGGTCCGATATGCCGCTGTTTCTTATGGTGGATTTTTAGGTGTCGGTGACAAGATGTTTGCCGTACCGATGGAGGCGTTTCAGTTCAAGCGGGAGTCCGATATGTTTTTTGATGATGTCAAACTGATCCTCAATGTTAGCAAAGAACAGCTCGAGGGGGACGAAGGTTTTGACGATGACAACTGGCCGGATTTCGAAGATGAAACCTACCGATCCGATCTGGATAAACGCTACAACATCGACCGCTCGCACATGAACAACTGATATATCCAGATCTGCGTTACACAGAGAAGCAGAAATGCTTAAGGCAGACCAGGTGGCTAGGGATTCGTATCTCCGCCACCTGATCTTGTTACTGATGGTCTAAGAACTTTCCGGACATCGAATTTAAGCCGGATTTCATATGGGCAGGGATGATTGGTGAAACTAATGGTGGATTCCCATATTCGACCGAATAATAAAAGCGGCTGGAGGCAGTCATGGCACAAAAAAAATCAAATAAAGATTTCATCATAGGAAAAGGCGGCGAAACACATCAACAGGCGAGCGGGAATGTGGAAACCATGACGACGCAACAGGGAGCTCCAATCGCTGACGATCAAAATTCACTGAAAGCGGGAACGCGTGGTCCAACCTTGTTGGAAGACCATATTTTACGCGAAAAAATCTTCCACTTCGATCACGAACGTATCCCGGAGCGCGTTGTTCATGCGCGGGGCTATGGCGCCCATGGCTATTTTGAAACCTTAGAACCGATTACCGATGTCACCTGCGCCGACATTTTTCAACGCAAAGGCGAAAAAACACCGGTTTTTGCTCGTTTTTCAACAGTTGCGGGAAATAAGGGTTCCCCGGATCTGGCCCGCGATGTGCGTGGTTTTGCGGTTAAGTTTTACACCACACAGGGTAATTGGGACCTTGTCGGCAATAATATGCCTGTTTTTTTTATTCAGGATGCCATTAAGTTTCCGGATCTGATTCACGCCGCGAAAGCAGAGCCCGACCGCGGTTTCCCCCAGGCCCAGACCGCGCATGACAACTTCTGGGATTTTATATCGCTCACGCCGGAAAGTATGCATATGGTCATGTGGATCATGTCCGACCGGGCTATTCCGCGCTCGCTGCGCTTTATGGAAGGCTTCGGCGTGCATACCTTCCGTTTAATCGACGCCAAAGGCAAAGCAACGTTTGTAAAGTTCCATTGGAAGCCTAAATTAGGCATGCAGTCGGTTATGTGGAATGAAGCGGTAAAAATAAACGGTGCCGATCCGGATTTCCATCGTCGGGATATGTGGAACGCAATAACTTCTGGTGACTATCCTGAATGGGAATTGGGGGTCCAGCTGTTCGATGAGGATTTTGCCGAGAAATTCGATTTCGATGTGCTTGATGCCACCAAGCTGATTCCGGAGGAAGAGGTACCTGTTCGTATCATCGGCCGGATGGTGCTCGACCGCGTTGTGGACAATTTCTTTGCGGAAACGGAACAGGTCGCGTTCTGTACTCAAAACATCGTACCGGGTATCGATCATTCCGAAGACCCGCTGCTGCAGGGCCGTAATTTCTCTTATCTGGACACGCAAATTAAACGGCTGGGCAGTCCTAATTTTAGCCATATCCCTATCAATGCCCCGAAATGCCCGATGCACCATTTTCAACAGGACGGCCACATGGCCATGGAAAATCCTAAGGGACGGGCCAATTACGAGCCCAACAGCTGGGGCGCAGAGGGCGGACCGCGCGAGAATCCCAAGCAGGGGTTTAGCAGTTATGCCCTGCAGATGGACGGCAAGAAAGAACGAGTACGTTCAGAAACCTTCGCCGATCACTATAGTCAGTCTAGGCAGTTTTATATCAGCCAGACAGTAGTCGAACAGAAACATATCTGCGATGCCCTCGTTTTCGAGCTCAGCAAGGTAGAAAAAGAGCAAATCCGCGAACGCATGGTATCTCATATGTTGAATATCGATATGAAGCTGGCTGAGAAAGCAGCTAAAGGGTTGGGGCTTGAAAAAATGCCGAAACCGGCTGATGCGGCTATGCCTACGCGTAAGGATTTAAAACAAGCAGACACGCTCAGTATTTTGAAAAACAGTCCCGGTACCATGAAAGGCCGTAAAATTGGAGTATTAGTCACTGAAGGGGCTGATGGAGACCTGCTCAACGCCTTGCAGCAAGCAGTCGATGCAGAGGGTGCAATGATGGAAATAATTGCACCTCATATAGGCGGTGTGAGAGACAGCAAGGGGAAACTTCTCAAAGTACATCAGAAAGTTGATGGCGGGCCTTCGGTACTCTATGACGCTGTCGTTATTCTACCATCGAAAGAGGGGGCGAGAATGCTGGCCAAGAATTCTACAGCACGTGATTTTGTCAGTGATGCCTTTGCCCACTGCAAGTTCATAGGCTTCAATGAGGTGACAAAGCCATTGCTGAAGAGTGCGGGTATAAACAAAAAGCTGGATAAAGGTTGTAAATTGCTGGATACAACTGCTGCCGCAAAGGAATTTCTCGATTTGTGTCGCGATCTGCGTCTTTGGGAACGAGAAACGGCGGCATAGCTACAGACAGAGTCATAACTTTAGTCACAGTCAATGGGGATCGGACAAATGAAAAAACGAAATATCCTCTATATTGTTTTGGCTGTGTTCCTCACTCTCAGCATCGCAGGCAGGATATATCTTCCCTACTGGTTAAAAGGATATGTAAATAAAACAATGGACAATATCGACGGATATTCAGGTTCCATCAATGACATTGAAATTGATCTCTATCGAGGTGCCTACCTTATAAAAGGGGTTGTTGTAAATAAAAAGGAAGGTGCCCGGAAGGTTCCTTTTATAGCCATTGAGATGATCGATCTCTCCGTCCAATGGAAGGCGATTTTGAAAGGTGCCGTCGTCGCCGAGGTCGATCTCCTAAAACCGGTTATCAATTTTGTCGGATCATCCAAGCCGCAAAACAGGCAGACCGGTGATGAAGTCGACTGGACCAAACCACTTAAAGAGGTCCTGCCGATCAGCATTAACCGCCTCACTATTACCGATGGTACTCTTTTCTATCATGATTTTGAGAGTGACCCTAATATTGATATCAGTCTCAATCAGCTCGAACTTCTCGCTACAAATATTTCCAATGTCGAGAATGTTGGGACTGGACTTCCATCATCTTTAACCGCATCGGCTTCTTCTATCGGTAATGGACAATTGAACGTAGTCTCTAAGTTGAACCTATTGAAAAAAGTCCCCGATGTCGATCTCAATTTGAAATTTGAAGAGGTAAGCCTACCTGCCCTCAATGATTTTCTCCGTGCCAATGTTAATGTCGATGCAGAATCCGGCACATTTTTCCTCTATGCCGAAATCATCGTTAAAGATGGAAAGCTGAATGGCTACGTTAAACCGATTTTAACAAACGTAAGTATTGTTGATTCGGGAGAGGGGGAAGGCAATGTCTTGCAGGATGCCTGGGAAACCATCGTCGGCACCGTTACGGAGATTTTTGAAAATAAGCCCAAAGACCAGTTGGCCACAAAAGTTCCACTGGAGGGTGACTTGAACGATCCGGATGCGGCATTTTTTACCACCATCTGGAATATTTTTCGCAATGCCTTCGTCCAAGGCTTTACCAAGAACACCGATGGCACGGTTAACTTTGTTCAGGAGAAAAAATAATCGGCCGCCTCCGCCAACCACGCTGCAGAAGATAGTGAAGAAGACAAGCTGGACTAACAGGTGTGGAGGGAGGTTTTCATTCCCCACCTAGGGACAACAGAAAGACAATGGAGGTGCTTCGGTACTCTATGCCGCAGTCATTATTCTGCCATCGAAAGAGGGGGCGAGAATCCTTGCCAAGCAAACAACAGCACGTGATTTCCTAAGCGATGCATTCGGCCACTGCAAGTTTATAGCTACGATGATGACAAGACCACTGCGGAAGAGCGCATACATAGCCAAAATGTTGGATGAGGGTTGTAAGTCACTGAATACAACTGATACAGTTCAGAAGTTCATCGAAATGAGTCGCGATTTGCGACATTGGGAGCGTGAGATGCTGGTCGATCAAAATTGAGAACTTCATTTTCACCTACGAAACCGATTAGCAAAGTCTTGTCATTTCGCGACCACCAGCCCAAAGGCCCGGCAAAGAAGAAGGTGCCCACGTCTACGAGGTTGAGGTTCTGACTGGACTCAAACCGGGAGAGTTCCTGATCGAGATCGCGGCCATTGAGCCTGAGGTTCTCGTCCCGCAGATGGATCTGCACCTCCGCAGTCTGTCTCATCTTGTTCGCGGTTTTTCCATGCATTGTCAGGTTCGCGGAGAAATCCATTGATCCCTCTGCAACCTTTTGCGGCGACAGGGTTCTAAAGAATTCCTCGATGTGGAACTAAGGCAGATCATAATGGACGTCGTAACGAGGGGCAGTGTCCGAAAAATCCGCCCGGATGCTCCCTGATCCTTGCGCACCTAAGAAACTCATCGTGATCGGCTTGGGATCGAAAACCCCATTCTTCCCAGCGGCAGATAACTTCAAATCGGACACAATGAAGCCATTTTTCAAGATTTTCCCGCAGGCAAGGTCTGCCATGAAGGAAAAATTCTTCATGAGATCCGAACTCTTACCATCCGGAAGTCGCAGATGGTCGATTTTAAGGCTGCAGTCCAAGGCTTCGAATCCCTCCCCGGATTGTTTGTCCGTAAAAGGAGAGTCCCCTCCGAAAGGTCATCTTTCGACAAACCCAAAGCGGATAATCTGCCGTCGGCTGCCTCCGGTTTTTCGAAATTGAAATTGCCGTCCAGATCCCGCTCAATGGAGATGATGGAATGTTTCAGCGTGATCGTCAAGATCCGGACTTCCCTTCGGAGTAATGGTAGAAGATCAATTCCAATCCGGGCTTCCTTGACGCTGGCGACGTCATCATCCTGGTTGCCAATGTGAACATCCTCCAAAGTGATGTACACATTCGGGAAGAGATCGATCCCCAGTCGGCCACCGACCCTGACGTCCATCCCCATCGCTCCCGAGGTGGCTGCTTCCAACCGGGATTTGTAAGTACCGATGTCCACAAAAAGAAGCAGAACCATTGCAACGAAGACGAGGAGGATGACAATCCCGCCAGCGACCATGAGGATGATTTTAAACGGCTCTTTTGGCTGATGATTTCTTATCATGCAATCTTGATTGGTAAGGTGTCATGCTGATTGTCAGATTTGGTCGAGTCTGATTCTGAGGGTCTGTCAGATAAAATCTCAGTTTCTACACCTTAACGCTCTGTCGAACCGCAATGAATAAGCTTCTTGTTGACGAACTCAAGAATACCTAAATGGGAGAGTTCTCGGCCGTAGCCGGAATTTTTTATTCCGCCAAAAGGTAATTCCGCAGACGAATTGGTCGGCTGGTTGATAAACATCATTCCAGTGTCGACCTGCTCCGCCACTCGCCGCCCACGCTCAATTTCTTTGGTATAGACCGAGCCACCTAACCCGTAAGATGAATCGTTCGCCAGTGCAACCGCTTCCGCTTCGTCTTTGACGACATAAACAGTTGCGACAGGGCCGAACAGTTCCTGGTCATAGGTCGGCATGTCCGGTTTAATACCGGTTAAGATTGTCGGATTGAAGAACGCCCCTTTGCCTTCAGGCCGATCGCCGCCGAGGACAACGGTTGCACCGGCTTTGATGGCGGATTGGACCTGCTCGTCGAGTCTCACCGCGGCCTCCTCGGTCGACAGCGGCCCTACGTCGGTCTTTTCGTCCATCGGATCCCCCATCGTCATGCTCTCCATTTTGCTTTTCAGCGCGGCAGTAAAATCCTCAGCCAGTGGTTCGACCACGACGAATCTCTTTGCTGCAACGCAGGATTGGCCCGTGTTGACCATTCGTCCTTTAACCGCCATGTCGACAACCTGCTCCAGATCGGCATCTTCCAAAACGATAAACGGATCGTTGCCCCCCAGTTCCAGTACCGAGCGCTTGAGGTTCTTACCTGCCAGTTGGGCCACAGAAGCTCCGGCGCGTTCGCTGCCTGTGAGTGAAACACCTTGAACACGCTGGTCTGATAGAATCACTTCGACAAAGTCCTTGGGAATAAACAGGTTGGTGAAGACTCCCTCAGGCAGGCTGCACTCGTCGAAGAGGTCTTGAATTTTCTGGGCGCACTGCGGCACGTTACTCGCGTGTCGCAGCAACACCGTATTGCCTGCCATGATGTTTGGCGTAGCATAACGCACAACCTGGTAAAACGGAAAATTCCACGGCATGACCCCCATCAATACTCCGATCGGGGCGTATTGAATGTAGGCATCGACGCCCTCAACATCCATGGGCTGATCGGCAAGAAACTTCTTGGCACCGTGTGCATAAAATTCCGTTATTTCAGCACAGAAGATGATTTCCTTGCGGCTTTCCGAGATCCGTTTCCCCATCTCTCTGGTGATAAGTTCTGCACATTCGTCGGTACGGTTCCGAAGCTCTTTGGCGAACTTGAGCATAATCTGTTTTCGCTCATCGAAGCTCGTTTGCCGCCAGTGAGTGTACGCCTGATGTGCCTTTTCAATCGCATCAATAGTTTCCTGTTGAGTCATTGGCTCAAACTTCTTGAGTTCTTCATCGGTTGCCGGATTGATACTTGTAATAGTCATCATGTCCCCCAAATTGTTGTTTTTTAGACGCCATCAAAAGATGAAGTGATCGACTATAATTCCTGCTGTGTGGGCCTGACAACGACCTCGTTGATATCGACATCCTCGGGTTGTTCGACCGCGTAAAGAATGGCGCGTGCAATGGCCTCGGCATCAATTGCACCGTGATAAAGCCCTTTGGTTTTCTCGGCAGTTTCTTCATGACTGATATGGTCGGTGAGTTCCGTATTGACCGACCCGGGAGAGATGATCGTCGAACGAATCTCCCCATTGGATTCCAGGCGGATGCCTTCCGAGATCGCACGTACCGCGAACTTCGTTGCACAGTAGACTGCTCCCGACGGAAACACTTTTAGTCCAGCAACCGAGGCTATATTAACGATTTGTCCCTCTTTTCGTTTTCGCATCACAGGCAATACGGCAGCGATTGCGTAAAGGAGACCCTTGATGTTGACATCGACCATTTTGTCCCATTCGTCGACTTTCAACGCGTCAAGCGGTGAGAGCGGCATCAAGCCTGCATTGTTGATCAAAACATCGACTTGGCCGTATTTTTCAATGGCAGCGTCTACCAGCTCGTCAACCTGCTCCCGATTGGTAACGTCGGTCACCTTGAAGGAAGCCTTCCCCCCCGAAGCCTCGATCTTGTCCACCAGCTTTTGCAATCGATCTTCGCGCCGGGCTGCGAGCATCACCGTGGCTCCTTGTTTTGCCAGAAGTTTGGCGGTGGCTTCGCCGATGCCGCTGCTTGCGCCTGTGATAACTATAATTTTTGAATTAATTTTTGTCATGGTTTGTCTCCTGTTGTGATAGGGGGGTACGTGTCGCTCTTCTGGAGGGCCCGGTAATGGAAACTGGTTTTGACCACTGGGGGCAGATATCTGAAAGAAGAGGAAGTGAAATTTTTTTTTGGGGAAAAACGCTGGCCAGATTGAAAATCCGAAAAGTCAAGAGTATGAGCTATCGCTACTATGACTCTGGATTCTCCACCAAAAGCAGGGTATCTAAAAGCGTCGGGCGAGACTACCAAAAACCAATGAAAACTCTGCCTATCCTCGCTGCTCTCGATTTACATTCCGTTAAAACCATGTCACAAGTATCCAATCATCATCCGACTAGGAAGTTTTTATGAATTGCTCAAGAAAATTGACTTCAGCGCCCCAAAAGAGAGCGCTGTTCTAACATTGTCCCACTTACAGACACCATCTGTCATTTAGCGGAAAAACTCCATCGCGACATCAGATACTGCATTGACGATCGGTCGGGCATAGCGACCGCCGCGGGAGTGGCGAGTGTTCGAACCCCAGATAAAGCCTATTCCGACACCAATACCCAGTGCAATAAGGATGGTTTTTCCGGGATTATCGACACTGTATTCTTTGGTCTGGGCATACGTTTTATTCACTGCAGGGGCTATTTTCTCATATGCCTCGCCAACCTTATCGGCAGTCTTTTCATACGCTTCTTCGACGGTGTGTGATACCTTCTCTAACGTTTCTTTCGCTTGTGCCTTTGTAGAACCTCCCTGCTCGTCTTGAACCGAAACCTGTTCTCCGGTAGCGGCACTGCTTTTAGGATACTCAGGTGTTACTTGATTCTTCAGGTCGTTGTCTTTCATATGATCCTCCATATCTTTGATCAAATATTTCCCGGTTATACAATAATCTGGCTATCCACAGCTGAATCTTGATGAGATCCGGAGGGTCCCGCACCAGGTTGCTCCTTTCTTTCTTTAGAAGATTCAGCATTAGTCGCATCTCTAAGCCAATTGACCGCAGCTTTCGACGCTATTCCCAGCAGGGTTACTTTAATTATCCCCGGTCGCGCAGTTCTGGCAACCATGCCGCCTGCGCTATGACGAACCTCATCGGCAATAGAATCAAGAATCCGATCAATCGGCGTCCGCTTTTTGATAAACATCCCTGCTGCTAAAAAACCGAGCCCGGCAGCGATACCTAAAGCAACATACGGGGTATCTTTTACATATTCCTGCCAGTCCAGTTTCTCCTTGATCCGGTCGCCGATCTGCTCAACTGTATGAGACATTTCCTGTTCCGCCTGAGCAATGTCCTGACGTATTTTGTCTGTATTCCGGTGGCCATCACTTTTTATCGATGGTCGCACCTCGTTTAATTTAGTCATTGGCTATTCTCCTTTACTTGATGACCCAATAAGATTATTGAACGGAGGACTTGATTTTCTTAAATCCGATGAGCGCCAGCAGAACACTTATAACTCCAAGCACTCCTCCAACCGTTAATGTTGCCCCGACAGCCGACATGAACTCCATGAGTTTTAAAACAACAGTCGCACAGAGTGAAATAAACGCGACAAACCCGATAAATAGTCCTATTGCAATCAATATTATTCCATTACGAATAACATTGATCATCTCTCGGAGACTTTGGGCCGCGAGTGCAAACTCTCCGCGTACGACGGAGGTAAAGTTAGAGGCGAGGTTGGTCAACAACTCCTTCATGGATTCTCGTTTCGATGCGGAAGCTTTATGAACTACACTGTTGTTCACTGATTGTTCCTCCTCGTTATCTGCGTCGCAAAAAGAAGCCAATAAGCAAACCGACCCCGCCGGCGATCAAAAGGCTTCGTCCCGGTTGTTCCTCTATGTAGCCACGAATATCGGCATCTGTCTTCTCGTAATCAAATTCCCGTATATACTCTGCTGATTGATGGAGTATCTCAGATGCTTCCTGTCCGTATGAGCTTACTTTGGATTGTTCGTCCCGGCTTGCCGTTTTTTCACTTACCGTTCCGGCAAAATTTTCCAATTTGTCGGCTATGGTCTTTTGCGCTTTTTCAATGCCTGTACATTCGGTTCCTTCAGATCTCGTTGACTGAACCGGATTTTCGATAGTGTTGCCGTCTTTATCTACCACTCGACTATAATTTTTCATCTGAAACCTCCAGCTTAATTAATTGCCTATCAGTTCATGAATATTCCCCATTTATTCTGGCAGTCCGCTTACAGACCCAAAATTTCATATGATTATATTAATCTGATCTTGTGTGAAAGAAATAGGGTCGATCCTGTATAGACAGCAAATAAATCACTTATTGTTTATTACGTCTTTCCTCTTCCTGGCAGTGCTCGCGAGCAAAAGCACTTGCTCAGCGGGTGAAGAGTGAATAGCTTATTGATCGTTAAGTTTTCTGCTATTTGCAGGCCCATTATTTCGGTTAGATCTATTAAAGCAGCTCCTTTTCACCCCACCTAAAATCTCAAAAGAATGTTTCTTATGTAAAAAAAAAGGACGATAAGACAGTTTTGTGCTGATCACTCTGGATTCGAATGAGGAAAATACCAAGACCATGAAAATGTTTGGATTTTCGGCAGGAACAGGGAATATGTTGCTTCACGACCGGGATATCGAGTTGTTGCGTTCGGAGTTGTTCAGCATAGAGCAACTAAAGCGTCACGCTGCAAAACTGGCAGGTCGGCATAAAATAAGTTCGATTCAAGGGCCCGACAAGTTGCTGCCAAGGTTATCGGACAATGCGCGCGTGCTGCTGGCTGCTTATGAAGTCGTGACCGCCGCGACAAGTCCGGGACACAGGATCATACCGGCAGAAACCTGGCTGCTTGACAACTTCTACCTCATTGAACAGCAAATCGGCATGGCCCGTCGGCATCTGCCAAAAAAGTACAGTCGGCAGTTGCCGCTACTGGCTGACGGGCTCTCGGCAGGGTATCCCCGCATCTACGATTTGGCAATAGAGCTGATCTCTCATATGGACGGTCGTGTAGACAGGGATAATACTACCCAGTTCATTGAGAGCTATCAGGCGGTAGAACCTTTAATGCTGGGCGAACTGTGGGCATTTCCAATAATGCTGCAGTTGGCGCTCCTGGAAAATCTCCGCCGTGTCGCTCTGCTCATCGCCCGTCGCCGCGAGGAACTTAATACCGCAATGTCATGGGCGGATCGTATGCTCACGACTGCCGAAAAGGAACCGAAACAGCTTATCCAGCTGCTCGCTCAATTTGCAGATGCAGATGTGCCTTTGACCGCATCATTTGTGGAAGAATTTTATGCCAGGATCCAGGCTCAGGAGCCTGCTATGGCTTTTATTCAAACCTGGGTTGAGCAAAAACTTCTTGAACAAGGTTCCACTGCATCGCAATTGTCGGAGACGGCCAGCCGAAGGGCCGCAGCCACCCAGCTCTCAATTGCAAACAGCATCGGCAGTCTACGTTTTATCGGTACAATGGACTGGGCGAATTTTGTTGAATCCCTCAGTGTTGTCGAGCAAATATTGCGTGAGGATCCATCCGGGATGCATGGTTACCAGGATTTTGCTACCCGCGACCGATATCGGCATGCGATTGAAGAGATAGCGAAGGGCAGTTCGCAGAGTGAGGCCTCGGTGGCTCGTCAGGCTATTCTTTACGCGCAGGCTGCTGCGGAGCGATTGAGTATTAACGACCGGACCGCACATGTCGGTTATTATCTGGTAGATCACGGGCGGCAAGTGCTTGAGAAGGCGGTTGGTTGCCGTTTGTCGCTAAAATCCTGGTTGATCCAAGCCGGACTCTCTTTTCGACTGGGCACATACCTGGGCAGTATCTTTCTGCTTACCGGTCTGGCGATATGGCTGTTGCTTCAGGCCTCAGGCGGATTGACGGCGAATGATTGGCGGTACTGGTTCTTCGCTCTCACCGGTGCGATCAGTGTCTCGGCACTTTCCATTTCACTCGTAAACCATTTGGTTACGCTGGTGTTGAAACCCCGCGTTTTGCCGCGATTGGATTTTTCGAACGGTATTCCCTCATCTCACCGCACTATGGTGGTTGTTCCGACCTTGCTGAGTAAACCACAAGATATTGATGATCTTGTCGAAGCCCTGGAGATTCGCTATCTCGGCAATCGGGATCCGAATCTTTTTTTTGCTTTACTAACCGACTTCCCTGATGCGGCCGATTGTATCCTGCCCGGCGATGATGAAATGCTCATTTCTGCGAGGGCAGCCGTTCAGGCACTCAACGAGACTTATAGCGAGGACAGACCGTGTATTTTTTATCTCTTTCATCGTCCCAGGGTGTGGAATCCGTATGAGCATGTGTGGATGGGTTACGAACGTAAACGCGGTAAGCTTATGCAGTTCAATACCTTGTTGCGAGGTGGAGCACAGGAGGCTTTTTCTGATATCGTCGGTGAGTTGTCTCTCCTTGCTTCGATCAAGTACGTCATCACCCTCGATACCGACACACAGCTCCCACGTGATGCCGCACACAATCTTATCGGCAACATTGCACATCCTCTTAATAGGCCGGTGTACAGTGTAGAGAAAGGGCGCATTGTTGAAGGATACGCGATTCTGCAGCCACAAGCTGCGACCAGCCTGGTCAGTGCAAGTCGGTCACGGTTTACGAAATTGTTTGCGGGCGAGCCGGGTATTGACCCATACACGCGTGAGATTTCAGACGTCTATCAGGATATTTTCGGGGAAGGTACGTTTGTCGGTAAAGGAATCTACGATGTGGACGCTTTTCGTCAGGCCGTTAACGGACGTTTTCCCGAAAACCTCATTCTGAGCCACGACTTGCTTGAAAGCGGTTATGCGCGCTCTGCACTGGTAACCGATGTGGAGTTGTTTGAAGAGTATCCGGCAGGCTATACTATTGAGGCGAGCAGGCGGCATCGGTGGATACGTGGTGACTGGCAGATTGTCGGCTGGCTGCTGCCGCGGGTACCCGGGCCTGCCGGTAAGAGTGGGACACATGGATCAAAGAGGGCCAAGCGTCAGCCTAATCCACTCTCGGCCCTATCATGGTGGAAAATATTTGATAACATCAGACGGAGCCTCGTGCCGCCCTCCATGCTTGTACTTCTTATCGGCGGATGGTTGTTCGGCCAGGCTGCAGTGTGGTTTTGGACTGCGCTGGTTACCGGAGTGATATTTCTACCCGCCTTGCTGACCGCAGGGCTTGAGCTATTCCGTAAACCGGATGAGCGAAACTGGTTGGTGCACCTTACCCTGACAGGTAACTCTGCCGGCCGTTCGATTGTGCTCGCTTTCCTCCAGTTGTTTTTTTTACCCTACGATGCGATGATTTACCTGGACGCAATACTGCGCTCGTGCGTGCGAATGGCGTTTACTCGACAAGGCTTATTGCTCTGGCATACGAAGGCCTATGTACATCGCAATGGTCGGCGGACCCTGGCCGATTTCTACAGAGAGATGTGGATTGCTCCTGTAACAGCTGTCTTGACACCATTTATACTGTGGATCACCCATCCTGCGACCCTGTTATTCTGTGCACCTGTCGTATCACTCTGGTTGGTATCACCGGCTATCGGCTGGTGGATAAGTCTGCCGATTGTCTCTCCGTCACCTGATTTAAGTGTGAAGCAGTTAGAGTTCCTCAAAGTTGCATCCAGGCGAACGTGGCGCTACTTTGTGGATTTTGTCGGTCCGCTGGACAACTGGTTGCCTCCAGATAATTTCCAGGAACATCCGGAGCCCGCCGTCGCTTCACGTACCTCGCCAACCAATATAGGAATGGCGCTGCTGGCTGATCTGGCGGCATTCGATTTAGGGTACATTTGCACAGGCGAATTCCTGCGACTTGTCGATAACACCATCTCTGCAATGGAAAAGCTGGAGCGTTACCGTGGTCATTTGTATAACTGGTATGATACACGCACTCTCAAACCGCTTTTGCCGCAATACGTCTCTTCTGTAGACAGTGGGAACCTGGCAGGCAGCCTGCTCATCCTGCAGTCAGGGTTGGCCGAATTGAAAAATCAGCCTGTGTTGTCTTTAAACGCATTTCAAGGGTTGCAGGATACCCTGAAGGTGCTTGCTGAAAACATGTCTGAGTCATCGGCTCCGGATTTATCGAAAAAGATCCGGTTTATGCAGGAGATGCTCCACTCATTTGCCCTGAATTGGCAGTCACAAACTCTCTCTGCTGCCGTCAGCTTGCTGGACGAAATTCAAGGGACCGATTGGGAGCTTGTTGCCTGTCTGCCGGCGGATATCGATACCGATGGGGAACTCTACTACTGGGCTCAGGCGTTTGATCTGCAATCTCGAAAGCTTTATGATGATATAAAATCTTTGGTCCCGCAACCTGAGAATTTTCACACTATACCAACACTTGATCAGTTGGCGAAATCAAGTAGCGTCGGAAAATTACCGTCTGCAGCTGCGGAGCGGCTTGGAAGAATCGATGACCTGGTGAATCGTTGCCGCAACCTGGCGGAGATGGATTTTGATTTTCTTTACGACAGGTCGCGGCACTTGCTGGCCATAGGCTATGATGTGGGTGAACGGCGTCGCGATCCGTCCTGCTATGACCTGCTGGCATCGGAGGCACGCCTTGCCAGTTTCTTACTCGTCGCGGAAGGACAGCTACCGCAGAAGCACTGGTTTTCACTTGGTCGCCTGCTGACAAGCCATGGCGGTGACGTCAGCTTGATTTCCTGGAGCGGCTCAATGTTTGAATACCTTATGCCGCGACTCATGATGCCGAGCTACAATAATACCTTGTTGGCACAGACGTGCAGGGCCGCGGTAGCGCGGCAGATTGAATACGGTCGTCAACGGGCTGTGCCCTGGGGTATTTCAGAATCCTGCTATAACGCTACCGACAATGACCAGGTCTATCAATATAGGGCATTTGGTGTGCCCGGTCTCGGGCTCAAACGCGGGTTGGGAGATGACCTGGTCATCGCGCCATACGCCAGTGCACTGGCACTTACGGTGATGCCGGTTGAAGCGTGCCGTAACCTTCAGGTGCTGGCCAACAAAGGTTTCTTGGGAAGATACGGGTTTTATGAGGCGATCGATTACACACCTTCACGTGTTCCGCCTGGCCAGAATCATGCGATAGTACATACATTTATGGCTCATCATCAGGGAATGAGCCTGTTGGCCTTTGAACATGTATTGCTCAATCAGCCGATGCAGCGTCGGTTCATGTCCGATCCCCTTGCTCGTGCGACGGAATTGCTACTGCAGGAGCGTGTGCCGAAAAAAGGTGCCATGCTGCATCCACACGCGGCTGAGGTAAGTGCCACTGCGCGTCCTCCCGTCGCTGAAGGCGAAACCATGCGTGTGTTTACCGATCCGAACACGCCTATACCCGAAGTTCACCTGCTGTCCAACGGCAGGTACAACGTTACGGCAACCAATAGCGGAGGAGGATTCAGCCGCTGGAACGATCTGGCTGTCACCCGCTGGCGAGAAGACTTTACGTCCGATTGCTGGGGCACTTTCATCTACCTGAGAGATCGTGAGAATGACCACTATTGGTCAGGTGCTTACCAGCCGACACTCTCTGAAGCCGATCATTACGAGGCGATTTTTGTCCAGGCGCGCGCTGAATACCGCAGGCGTGACCATGGAATCGAAACACACACGGAGATCAGTGTTTCACCTGAAGATGATGTCGAGATCCGTCGTGTCACACTCACCAACCTGTCGTCCATGACCAGAAATATAGAAGTGACGAGTTACGTGGAGATTGTGCTGGCGCCTCTTAATGGTGATCTGTCCCACCGCTCATTCAGCAACCTCTTCGTTCAAACAGAGATTTTACCGGATAACCAAGCTATTCTCTGCACACGGCGTCCCCGCACACCAGGGGAGAAAACAGTGTGGATGTTTCACCTGTTTGCAGCTCCCGGTACAATTTCCGGCAAGCCAACCTATGAGACGGACCGTGCCAAATTCATCGGACGGGGCCGAACGGTTGCAAATCCAGTTGTAATGGATACCGTTGATGGCTCCTCTCTGCTGTCGAACACTGAAGGTTCGGTACTCGATCCAATTGTTTCAATCCGAAGCACCATTACCGTTTCTGACAACGAAGTTGCAACTGTGCATCTGATAACCGGCATCGCTGAGACCCGCGATTCAGCATTAGGTATGCTCGAAAATTATCGTGACAGGCACTTCGTTGAGCGCGCTTTTGAAATGGCATGGTTCCAAAGCCAGGAAGTATTGCGCCATATTAATGCAACTGAGGTTGAAGCACAGGTCTATGGTCGCCTGGCCACTTCCGTTATATACGGCAACGCTTTGCGCCGGGCATCGCCAAACATCATCACCCGAAACCGGCTTGGTCAGTCCGGACTCTGGCGCTTTGCGATTTCCGGCGATCTGCCGATAGTTCTTTTACGCATCGGCGATCTTAATCGTATCGACCTGGTAAAACAGGTGCTCAAAGCGCATGCCTATTGGCGAATGAAGGGTCTGGTTTCCGATCTGGTGATCATCAACGAGGATTTTTCGGGCTACCGGGCGGTTCTGCAGGACCGGATAATCGGTTTAATCAACTCGGGGTCCGAAGCGTCTTTTATCGACAGGCCCGGCGGGGTCTTTGTGAGGCGTGCCGAAGATCTTTCCGAAGAAGACCGTGTCTTGTTCCAAACTGTTGCCCGCATTGTGTTTACCGATATCGGCAAGACAATAATCGAGCAGGTGGAACGACGCGTCTCACCGGAGCGTGTGTCTGATCGTTTTGTGGCCATGCGACAGTTAACAGCTGAACCGCCAGCTCCGTTGCCCGCACGCGAACGTGTTTTTTATAACGGAATCGGGGGGTTTACACCGGACGGGCGTGAATACGTCGTTACTCTCGAGCCCGGTCAGAGCACGCCGGCACCGTGGGTGAATGTTATTGCCGGTCCACATATCGGAACGGTCGTCAGCGAAAGCGGAAGCGCGTACACCTGGGTGGAAAATGCCCATGAGTTCCGACTGACAACCTGGCACAATGATCCCATATCCGACACCAGCGGAGAGGCATTTTATATCCGCGATGAGGAAACGGGCGCGTTCTGGTCACCAACATCTCTGCCCGCTCGAGGCCGGTCAGGATACGTGTGCCGACACGGGTTCGGGTACAGTGTGTTCGAGCACAGCGAAACGGGCATCTCCTCAGAACTGCATACCTATGTGGCGATGGACGCCCCGGTCAAGTTCGTGGTGGTTAAACTGCGTAACGATTCAAAGCGACAGCGGCAATTATCACTGAGCGGATTTTGGGAGCTTGTCCTGGGTGAGTGGCGACACACCAATCTGATGCACATCGTTACCGAAACGGATCCGCACAGCGGGGCGCTCTTCGCCCGGAATGCTTACGGTCGAGAATATGCCGGTCAGGTCGTCTTTTTCCAGGTCAGCGAACCTATCCGCTCGATGACGGGCAACCGGACGGAGTTCCTTGGCCGCAACGGCAATCCGGCCAACCCTGCGGCTATGCGACGCACGCGGTTGTCCGGCAGGACGGGTGCAGGATTTGATCCATGTGCTGCAATCCAGACCACAATCGAACTGGCTGAGGGGCAGGAGCATGAGATTGTTTTCCTAGTTGGGGCGGCTGAAAACACTGCCGAAGCTCGTCATTTCATTCAGCGATTCAGTGGACCGGCCGGTGCACGCCAGGCTTTGGAAAAGGTATGGGAATACTGGAACCGCACACTAGGCGCTGTACACGTAGAGACGCCGGATCCGGCTTTGAACGTAATGACCAACGGCTGGCTGATTTACCAGACAATTTCCTCCAGACTCTGGGGACGCAGCGGCTATTATCAATCCGGTGGGGCTTACGGTTTCCGCGATCAATTACAGGACACTATGGCACTGATCCATACAACACCGTGGCTCGCCCGCGAACAACTCATCCGTTGCGCCGGGCGCCAGTTCCTCCAGGGGGATGTGCAACATTGGTGGCACCCACCTAACGGGCAAGGTGTCCGCACCCATTTTTCCGACGATTATCTATGGCTGCCCTACGCAACCTGCCGTTATGTATTTTCGACCGGCGATACCGGAGTACTCGATGAGTCAGTACATTTCCTTGAGGGACGCGAGTTGAATCCGGACGAGGAAGCTTACTTCGACCAGCCGCAAATTTCCCATGAAGCGGCCGGCCTCTATGAACATTGCAAGCGATCAATCATGTATGGTCTGCGATTCGGCGAGCATCAACTGCCGCTTATAGGATGCGGTGACTGGAACGATGGAATGAACCTCGTTGGTCGTGATGGTAAAGGAGAGAGCGTCTGGCTGGCGTGGTTTCTCTATGAAAATCTACAACAGTTCGCACAGCTGGCTCATCATCGAGACGACGATACCTTCGCTGAAATTTGCATCGAGCAGGCAGAACTGTTACGCACTAACATCGAGGCCAACGGTTGGGACGGTGGATGGTATCGACGGGCTTATTTCGATGATGGCACCCCCTTAGGCTCGTCGAAAAATGACGAATGTAAAATCGACTCGATCAGCCAGAGCTGGGCGGTCATTTCCGGTGGTGGCGACCCGATCCGTGCCCGAAAGGCGATGGAATCGGCAGATAAACACCTGGTGCGGCGCGATGAAAAGGTCATACAATTACTTACACCGCCGTTCGACAAATCGGACCTTGAGCCGGGTTATATAAAAGGATACGTGCCAGGTGTCCGCGAGAATGGCGGCCAATACACCCATGCAGCGATCTGGGCGGCGATGGCGTTCGCGATGATCGGTGACCGGGAAAGGGCGTGGGAATTGTTCGACATGCTCAATCCCGTCAATCACGGTTGCGGCATGGAGGAGATTGAACAATATAAGGTCGAGCCCTATGTTGTGTGTGCTGATATTTATGGTGCACCGCCGCATACGGGCCGAGGTGGCTGGACCTGGTACACCGGGGCGGCTGGCTGGATGTATCGGCTGGTCGTGGAGACCCTGTTGGGATTGCACCTGGAAGTGGATCGTCTGCGTATTGAACCACGTATACCCGCCCATTGGGCGTCGTATACAATTCACTACCGTTATCGTGAAACCTTTTATCATATCATCATTAAACGTGTTGCTGATATGTCGGGCGAAAGTATGGAGATAACGGTTGACGGAGTCGGAGTCGATGGAACAATACATCCACAAGGCACTATTCCGCTAGTGGATGATCACGGCCAACACCATGTGGAAGTGATACTTAAATAATATGGCAGAGTACCTTCTCACCCACGAATATATACGCAATGAATCTTGCTCAATTCAGCGTGTTTAGAATAAAAAAAGGAGCGCCTGGAGAGGAGAGAGTAGTGAGGAAAAAAAGTTCAAAAATAGTAAGTGTTCACTGGAACACCTTAAAAGGTAGCATAACCCGGATGTGTAACTGTTAATCCAGTGCTCCAGGTTCGTTCAAACAAGCTCCTGATCTACAATTGGTTATGTGAAGAGGCCTGATCGGACGAAGATGGGGTGCTGGTGAACGGTTACCAAAAATACACAAAAGGAGATATACAATGAAACTATTTGCTTTGCTTGCTAACTTTTTACTTGTTGTTCTGCTGGTTTCTTTTCTGGGATGCGCCTCAACGGAAAAGCGGGAAGGAACCGGAGAGTACTTTGACGACGCTGTAATTACCACCAAAGTTAAAGCGGAAATTTTCAAAGAAGATTCGCTGAAATCGAGCGAGATCAACGTCGAAACATTCAAAGGCGTGGTCCAGTTAAGCGGTTTCGTCAGCTCTCAGGCCGATATCAACAGGGCGGTTGAAGTAGCGCGTAATGTTAAAGGGGTCGTATCCGTCAAAAATGCTATGCAGGTTAAGTAAAGGAATGTGCTCAATCGGCTCATTACCTAATCACAGTTGCTCCCTGAATTAAATCTCCGGGAGCAGCTGAGGCAGGTTGAGAAGGTAGGGAATGCTCATTTTAACTACTTGACAAGAAAGCGCAATAGGGCAAATGACCACTGTATCTTAAAGGTTCGGGGGGTAAAAAATCAAATGAAAATTTCAGATTGGCTCGATGAAAAGGAAGCGGAAAACGTTGATATGTCCGAAATCGAAATCCCGATAAATATGTCGTTTGATGAAGACCCGGATGTCACTATTTACTTCGAAAAGATTAATCCTTGCGGAATTTTTTGTACAGGAAATCACCCTTTTTCTACCGTCGAACGTTTTGGGCACTGGTATTATTGCAGAGGCCAGGACAAAAAAGCAGGTATTCATTCATCAAAAATGAAGTGGAAGTTCTTTACGAAGGACAAGGATCTTGCTCTCCAAACGGCTAAAGCACGCATAGAATGAAAAAAATATTCCATCTGTTACGACTTTTTATTTATTTCAGACGCTTAAAAGTATCCGTTGACCAAAATTTTACTTGAAAAGATGAAGCAGGACTCCAATCTGAGACCACCGTATGCGGATGTGCTCTTGGCGCGTATAATCCGAAAGTTGAAGAAAATTTCCGGTCTCCTGCAGCCATTTACCATCCTGGCATTTCGCAGTTACTGCTGTGATGATACAGTTGTTGTGTGCGGCAGAGTCATCGAGAACCTGGAGATTAACTCACCTCAAAAGGAGGATCTCTGGTGGCGAAATCTTCGCAATATGATCAGAATTTTCCTTCGTGCCAGGGCTGAAAAGGCATCTCTTACAGCAACAGTTAATGGCCAGTCCATCGCGATTACAACGGATGAGATCGGGTACTTTCGGCAAGAGGTTTTTTTGCGGAAAAAAATGGGAGAACCTGGATGGATCAACGTGGATTTCGTTTTGGAGCCGGTGAAGGGATACACTGAAATCAGGAACCAAAGTGGCAAGTTCTTAAGCATTCCCTCATCAGCACCGAGTTCAACAGGTATTATAAGCGATATAGACGATACGATCGTGGAATCATATGCAACGGATCTGCTGATGAGTGCCAAGATGACCTTTGTCAACAATTCGACGACCCGTATCGCTATTCCGGGTATGGCGGAATTGTACAGCTATATTGCCCGCTCAACACCTCTACTCACCCCGGTCTTCTACATCACAAGCTCAAGTTGGAGTCTCTATAATCTGATGAGCGATTTTTTAGAGCTGCAGGAGTTTCCTGTGGGACCGTTACTGATGCAGAAAACTGGAATGACAAACAATAAACTGATCCGCAAGGGCCATAGCCACAAGACTCATAAGATTGATACAGTTTTAAAGATAACTAAAAATCTGCAGTACATTCTCTTCGGTGACAGCGGGCAAGCAGACCGGGAAATTTATTTTGATATCGCCAGCCGCTATCCCGGCAGGATAGCGGCCGTCTGCATCCGGGTAACCCGAGAGAAACCAAAGCCCTTTTCGGCTGACTATGAAAGCATAGGCGTACCCTATTTTGAGTTTGAAAACGGATTTTCTCTGCAAAAAAGATTACTTGAAGAAGGCATACTCCCGGAACCGTAGATTGCTGGGAGGTACAGCTTTTTTCACAACACTATTGGTCGTGGTGAGCTCCAATTCGAAGCATAACCAATCTCAGTCACACCAATTGGAGTCATTTGCCAAATGAGCTATTATAAATACCGGCCTCTAAGTGTCTTATGTAACAGGATACGATCCACTATAAAAGGAGTCCCAGTTCAGTCGACAATACTTGCCATTAAAGAAAACCCGTCTTCTCTATAGCAAACAGTAAGAATATACCCGTTCGGTCCATACATTATCGGGATAATCGCTCAGAAGTTTCTCATACTCCTCTTTGAGTTTACCCGGACCATTGGTCTCTTTATAGTGAGTTACACCTCGAAAATACATGGCCTCCAGCACCGTCTTGCTTTCCGGGAGGTTCTCCGGCAGACTTTTCAGAGGAATCATTGCTGTATCATATTCCCCCGCATCCGGGTGCAATTTGGCAATTCCAAGAAGCATGCTTGCGGTAAATTCATCCATTCCCAAAAATTCAATCGTTCGCTGGGGTTTATTGCCGTTATTTTTCAGGAGAGTAAGAGCAGGTGTCCAGAAGTGGTGGTAAACATCAAGAGTTGTGTCATCGTTTACATTGATTCCCTGTGGAATCAGATTATTGTTTACAAAGTTGACGGCATCCTTTGATGGAAACGTAACAGCATCCATTTGTTGACAGCCTATTCACTCAGGGTTGTAAAAATCCGACAGGATCGGTTTTCTCGTTGTTTTTGCAGAATCAATCGAATATCCCACATTGGTTGGCCATTCAACAGTATCCATTATGCGATTCCTCGGTCTCTATTTTTATCTTTACGTCCGCAGCGAGTTGCTGTCGGCCGTGTATATAGCATCAAGTCTCGAAAAATTCTCGCCTGAATTAACTTGCGGCACGTCGAAGTCGAAAAAAACCACGACGAGAAACCATCATTTTGTAACCGTTCACCGGAACCTCTAAGGAGGTGGATAAGCGGGATGTGGTTTTCTTTGACCAGGCTTCCCGTAACCTTCTAAAGGACTGGCAGGTTTATTGAGATTAAAACTGCAAGCACTGTCAGTTGATTCGTGTAGGGGGTAATGCCTGCCTGCGGTTCTGAGGGAAGTATGAAGCACGGATATTAATTTAGGAAACTTACAAGATGGTATGACTATGGGAACTATAGACAAACATGAAATCGAATTTCTTTTAAAGGTAGAGGAATGGCCGGCAATATCAATGTATATCCCGGTCAGTCGGATAGGAGATCAACAGGATTCTATTCGCTATAAAAATCTTCTCATCCAGGTGGAAAATAGACTTATCCATGAGGGCATGCGGACATCGGAAGCGTGCAGTCTGCTGACGCCGGAATATGACCTGGTAAAGAATGTGGAATACTGGAAAAACCTCGGCCAGGATGGATTAGCAGTCTTCCTGTCCGGACAGACTGTTTTACATTACGCACTTCCGGTATCGTTTAATGAATTGGCCATGGTGGGACGGCGGTTCCATGTCAGACCCCTTCTTCCGTTGCTGGCCGGTGAACGTTATCTTATTCTCGCACTCAGCCGGAACCGCCTCCAGTTGTTTCAGGGAAACTGCTATCAAGTTAAGGAAATTGATCTCCCGGAGGATACACCACGAAGTATGCCGGAAGCCTTGAAGTATGATGATCCTGAACGACAGTTGCAATTTCATACCAAAACCGGTTCCGTCGGCGGCCAAAGGGGAGCAATGTTCCATGGGCAGGGAGTGGGTATCGACGATAAAAATCCTAACCTTGAACGATACTTTCAGGCAATCGATCGTGCTCTCTTTCCTCAATTGGAGAACGAGGGGATGCCAATCGTATTGGCCGGCACTGAAGAATTACATGGTGTCTACCGAGACATCACCAAAAGTCACACAATCCTTCCCCGTGGTGTTGCCGGTAACGTTGGGGAGTTGTCAGCAGAAATTCTCCACCAAAAAGCCTGGGAAATCGCCGGAGAGTATTTTTCAGAAAAAGAGCAGGAGGCTGTTCGTGATTTCCAAGATAATCTCGGCAGCGGCAGCGGCAGGGGCGTTGATAATCTGGAGTCGGTCCTGACGGCAGCTTTTGATGGTCGGGTTGACATTCTTTTTGTCGCGGAAAACGAGCAGGTGTGGGGGATATTCGATCCAGAAAATCGCCAGGTAACGGTGAAAAAACAAGATGAAAGAAAGGTCGTCAACCTCCTGGATGAGGCTGTTTATTTGACCTTGAATACAAAAGGCACTGTTCATGTCAAAAAAAACCACGACATGCCGACCGATACTATTATCTGCGCTCAGTTGCGTTATTGACAGGAGGCCTGAATCACATAAACAGGGTAGTGACCATCATAAACCGAGATATCTCAGAGGTCATTCATTAAACTTATGGAGGGATCTATGAATTACAGAACATTTTTGATCTGTTTCTTTTTAATATGGTTAATAGGATGCGACGGACCGGCTGAACAAGCCGGCGAAAATCTGGATGCAGAGGTTGCCGCAGCCCGCAATGAAGTCGCCGATCTTAAACGAGAGATTGAAGATTATAAACAGACGATTAAACAATCGCGCGAGGAATTAGCAGCCAGTAAAGAACAACTTGCGCTTGCCCAGAAAGAAATGGAAGAGACGAAAATGTCCCGGCAGGAAATTCTGGAGAAGATGGAGAGCGTCCAAAAGGAGGCACAAGCGGAATCTGTTCCTGCAGGGCAGGGGAGTTCAGAAGAACAAATGAAATCGTCGCCCCCTTCGGAAACACTTCTAGAAAAACCAGCTGAACCCCGTAATACCGTGCAGTAAGAAAAGAGCGTGGGAGATGGTAACTCTTAAGAGATTCTGAGGAATATATGTTTGAATGGGTAATGAATATGGAAGCCTGGGTCGCTTTAACGACCTTGATTGCTTTAGAAATCGTCCTCGGTATTGATAATATTATATTTATCTCCATTCTTGTGAGCAAACTTCCTGAACACCAGCGAGGTAAAGGGAGAACGTTTGGCCTGGTATTGGCAATGCTCTCCAGGCTTGTATTGCTTTTTAGTATTGTCTGGGTAATGGGGCTCGTAGAGCCATGGTTTTCGGTGTTTGGGAACGAATTTTCCGGCCGGGATATTATTTTGGTTGTCGGTGGTCTGTTTCTTCTCGGAAAATCCACGGTAGAAATTCATGATAGCCTGGAAGTTGTGCATTCCGAAAAATCTGCTCCACTGACCACTACATTCCTTGGTGTGCTTGTTCAAATCACCTTGATAGACATTGTTTTCTCTCTGGATTCGGTCATTACAGCAGTAGGACTTGTACAGCATGTATCAATAATGGTTATAGCGATTCTTATCTCGGTTGCGGTAATGCTGTTTTCCGCCAGACCGATCGGCGAGTTTGTCGATCAAAACCCTACAATAAAAATGCTGGCATTGTCATTTCTTATCCTGATCGGAGTGACTCTGGTTGGAGAGGGCTTTGGCTTTCATATACCCAAAGGGTACATATACTTCGCCATGGCATTTTCCGTAGGTGTGGAATTATTGAATATTCGTATCCGCAATCGGCAAAAAACCGCCACTATTCATCTGAGCAAAAGATTCAAGGAATGAGCTGAGTGAACAGAACATGGTCTGTTTTGAGTATTGCCGGAGATAGTCTGCATGACCGGTAATATCATCGAAAGAAAGACGATAAGAACCATTACCAGGTCAGGCTGACGATTATCGGCAGACACTATATTTCGCTGAATTATTCACTTTAATGAAAGAGGATATGGACAAACAAAACAACCAGAACCAGGCGGAGGATCGTTCTGCTCGGCGTGCAGAAGACGTGCTGCATCAGCTGGACTTTAATTCCAATCAGGGGCTTTCTCAGGAGGAGGTGTTTAAAAGACAGGGACATTACGGCCCAAATGAACTCCAGGAAGAACTGCACCCAGTCCATACCTTATTCTGGTCAATCAATTCAAAAGCATTGTCATTCTGATCCTGGTGGCGGCGTCAGCGGTTGCCTTAATCACCGCCTGTTGGCCCCTTTATCTTCGGCTTGCCCGCCCTGGGTGTGATTGGATACCTGCTCTCTGTTGTGCTTGGTTTATGGCTTGTGATCACTTTTTTGCGAACAAGAAAATAGTCGATACTAATAAATGAACTATCCCACTGAATAGACGAGATATTATTCACAAAATGTGTTAAAAAAACGTTAGATAACGAATCCTAAACGTTCATTTTCTTGCATTTTTTACCATGAAACCGAAAATATCTCCGCAGCAGAATCGTCAGGCGAATTTATTCCGGCCAGAACTCGTTAGTATGATCAATCCGTCCCACTCTTTGGTGCGATTGTCAAAGGTGGTGGATTGGGAAAAACTTGACGAAACCTTTGGAGGCACCTTCTGCCCGGAAAAAGGAAGACCTGCAATCAGCACGCGATTGATGGTGGCTTTACACTACTTCAAATACACCTTTGATCTCAGTGATGAAGATGTACTTGTCGGTTGGGTAGAGAATCCCTACTGGCAATATTTCAGTGGAATGAAACATTTCGAACACAAGTTGCCAATTCACCCATCCAGTATGACCCGCTGGCGAAAAAGAATTGGTGAGGCCGGAGCTGAAGAGTTGCTCAAGCAAACCATAGAAGCTGGCTTGAAGTTAAAAGCAGTCAAGGCAACACAGCTGAAAAGGGTAAATGTCGATACCACTGTACAGGAAAAAGATATTCGTTTTCCAACAGACGCCAGGTTGTATGACCGTGCCCGGGAGCGGTTGGTTAAGGCAGCTAAAAAGCGGGACATTGATCTGAGGCAGAATTATAATCGTCTTTCCAGAAATCTGGTATACAAACAGAGTCGCTATGCCCATGCCCGACAGATGAAGCGAGCCAAAAGCTGTACCAAAAAACTGAGAACGTATCTCGGGCGGGTTATTCGTGATATTGAGCGGAAGTGTCAGTCTCCCGATAAGGACCTTCGATCACTTTTGGAAACAGCTCATCGAATTTTCAATCAACAGCGGCAAGACAAGAACAAGGTGTACAGTGTTCATGAACCGGATGTCGAGTGTATTAGTAAAGGAAAAGCCCACAAACGGTATGAGTTTGGCTCAAAAGTGAGTGTTGCAACAACAAGTCGTGGTGGTTGGTTTGTAGGTGCCCAGGTTTTTCATGGCAATCCCTATGATGGCCATACCCTTTCAGCAACACTTGAGCAGGTGACTAAATTAGTGAGATCTCCTGAGCATGTTTTTGTTGATCGCGGCTATCGTGGTCATGGTTATGCTGGAGAAATTGAGGTGCATGTTGATAAACACCGCATGGGGAGAACACCAAAAAGCCTCTGGCGCTGGATGAAACGAAGGGCTGCAGTCGAACCTTCGATCGGTCACCTCAAACAAGAACATAGAATGGACCGTAATCGGCTAAAAGGTGTAGAAGGCGACCGGTTTAACGCGATTGTCAGTGCAGCTGGGATTAACTTCAGGAAGTTGCTGAAGTTCATCGAAGGAATATTACACCAACTTTTTTATTGGTTCTTTATCCAGGCTATATTACCGCCCAGTTGGCAACGCCAGCTGGTTGCCTAAGAATTTAAGAATTGGTTTTTTCAGGATCGACTAATTAGCAGTAAAAGCGGGGCAAGGAGAAGTAAGCAATAATGGACCCCAGACATATCCTTTCGACAGGCCTGACTCAGTGCTATAACGAAGATGGTGACCTGGTTGGCTGCCGGGGTTCGAGCCAGGATGCTGAATATATGCCCTGCACCGGAGCAAAACAGTGTTACGATGAACGGGGTTCTGTAATACCATGTGATGGGAGAGGCAGTATGGATCGTTTCTGATGGGGGCCCCTTGGCCCAGGCCTCGTTTTTCCCATCAAAAATTGGTGTATTGGATGAGCTGACCAGTCCTACCTGGCATACCAAGGCCAGTGTAGGCAGAAAAGCTGCTACATGGAGTGAGGCACTTGCTAATGTTGACTCCTATGCCAACAAATCAAAACTACCCTGGCGGATGCCGACCATCAATGAACTGGAGAGTCTTGTCGATGCATCGGCCTATTCCCCGGCTCTTCCAGGCGATCGTCCTTTCTCTGACATGGAGCACTCTTTTCTTGTGATACAACCCTATTGAGGTTGCCGGCAACTTTTATCCGGTTGCAGCATCTTGATATCAATTATTCTTGATTTTTCTGAAGAATAACTTAATTATATACGCATTATTCCACTCAATTCATTTGAGTAATCCCTTTTTTAGGGAAATAGCTGGGTTACCAGATAGAAAGTTTAAACCTAATGGTGAACTACCTGTATCTAATGGTCGACCCTTGGATTTTAAAAGATTAAAGTCATATCCGCTTAATAAGGAGTTTAACCGCAGTTGCGGACTTTCTTTGGTTCTTTAAAATTACGGATATGCCCCCCTGGCAGGATTCTGTGAATCTTCGCCCCCATCGTTTTTATTCCAAAGCGTAAAGTGCTCTGACAGAAGTGCGCCATAATGACGCTGCTAAGCCATTATTGCGTGTTGCCGGACGTCCTTACTCGCAGATAACTCACCAAAACCCCATCAAAAGGGAGTGAAACATAGACTCCCGACAGGGGACGTGTTGTTTCACTTCCGCAAATCAGGAGGAAACAACAATGGCAAACGAAAATCTATTTCAAAAAGTAACAGAGATCAATGCGCAGCTTAGAGCTTTTAGTCGTGAAGCTGTGCAAGAGATCAAGATGATGAAGGACGGACAAGTAATTGGCCAGGTTCGCTACGGGTATAAACCACAGTACGTGTTTGACACTGTCAATAATGTGTTGCGGCCGGATAACTGGCGATTTGAAGTGGTAAGTAAGGAAATTTTCGATAGCCAAGCGGTAGTCGAAGTAAAATTGTTTATCCGGATAAACGACGAATGGCTCTGCAAGGGATCACAGACAGGACAGATGCAGATCGTCAAGAAGAATGTCGGCGATGCCTACAAAGGTGCCATTACCGCTGCTCTGCAAAAATGTTTCTCACTGCTTTCAATAGGAACTGATGCCTATAAAGGATTGCTGAAAGATGTGTACCTTTCAGGCAATCGTCCTGTGAAAAGCCCTAAGCAACAACCTGCTCAATCGCCTGTTCAGAATCAACAAATCGAGACCGCCAAACAAGAGCAAACCGACATCATCGACCTTCCTGAAATTGCCGGTGTCGATTATCAGCGCAAAGATGGGATCATCATTGCAGTTGGCAAAGTCTATGAAAAAAGAGATTTGCTGAAATCAGCAGGCTTCAAATGGGATAAAAAGGATAAGAGCTGGTTCAAAGACGTAATGGTTCATTAGTTCCCTTAGACATCCCATCCACAAAACCAATCCCATTCCGGAAAGATCATTTTCCCATAGTGGGAATCTGCATTTCTCCAGAACTTTTCAATTATTTCAGTATTTTCTACAAAGGAGAATAACATGAACAAGGCAATGATAATTGGCAACTTAGGCAATGACCCCGAATTACATTACACCAAGAACACCGCTGCTCCCGTGACAACATTGTCAGTTGCAACAACCGAGCGGTGGAAAGATGAAGATG
>JBARUR010000122.1:0-4794 GCA_049645845.1 Desulforhopalus sp.
CCAAGCGTACCGTCAGGGGATACGGTGCAGGCAGTAAGCAGAATGTGTGCATGGTGTTGCCTTTCATCCTTTGCCTTGTGCATGTCTGGGGCGTGGATTGAAATATCAGCGGCAACACCATACTTGATGGCAAGATCACGGGCAAAGCTGTGGGCCAAGGCTTGCCGCTGGTCCGGCGACAATTCCGCAGGTAATGACATTTCGACTTCCCTTGCCACAACGGCACGAGGGTGTTTGTGGTGTTGTTCCACGGCATCCCAAAAAAGACCTCGGTCGATCACCGGCGCGGCATCACCAAAAAATACTGCGGACCCGGCACGGTCTACCCCGTGACGGTGGGTGTAGTCGTGGACTAGCCCGGTGCGAGTATCGGCTATACGATCCCCGGCACGGTATGCGGCGGCGGCGGTCGCTGACCTTCCGGCACTCCGGGCAATGGGTTTTGCATGTAGGTGGTAGATAGCCATGTCTTTCTTGTGTCCATGATATCGAGGGCTTGCCCTCGGTATGGGGTCGCAAGGGGCTTGCCCCTGCCGCACGTAACTCGCAGAGTTACTCTAAGTGCGCCCTTAGTAAAAAGCACTAAGGGATTGTAGCACAGTCGCTAACCTGATACAATGACAAAAACAACTGCCCAAGGGAGGGATTATGGCTGACGAAAAACTAGAAAAACTGAAAGAGCAGAAAACGCAAATCGAGAACCGGATCAAGGCACATCAGAACAGATTGGCAGCAGCAGCCAGGAAGGCCGATACCAGAAAAAAAATCGTCCTGGGTGGTGCATATATGGCCCTGGAAAAAAAAGGTGTAGAGATCACCAGGGCGGCGATACTCGACTATATCGAGCAGACTGCAAGAGATAGTGACAAGGCCCTTTTTGCGGCTTCAGTGGCCGCAGTGCGGGAGGACGCGACCGCTTAGATGGGTGCATACTGCCGCACCCATGCGGCAAGGGACGCCCGCTATCGCGCTGCGCCTCGCTGGGTCCGGATATAAAATCCCGGGCCGGTGCTTCCTGTTCTGAGATTGGAAAAGATTGGTTGGGTGGTATGACAAAGACTGTCATAGTGGCCGGGGTATCATGCCGTTGACACCCTTCAAAAGGGCAATAGGGAAAGAAACCGGAAAATGAGCTGGTTAGACTTCCTTCAATCTCAGACGGCGGGCAAGGTTTATGGTCAAAAAAGCTGAAAGGAAGCCATGCGCGATAGCGATGGTCCCCGTTAGGGCCTGTCGTCCAGGTGCTTTTCCTGGACATTGACAGGTTCCGTGTCGAATAGCCGCTGCCAGGCTCAAACTACTTTTTGGCCGTCTGCCAAGACCCTCAGCGGAGCGCCCCTTTCGCGTTGTTCTGGTGCTGCTTGACAGATCCCTGTATTATTTTTGTCGATTAGACTGGTCGTTTTTGCTGTTTGCAGTTGCCGTTCCTGGAGCGGTACGCTCCTATTGTTTGGCAGTTCTTCTTTTCTCTTTTCTCTTTTCTCTTTTCCCCGTCTCAAAAACTGAATGATTTCAGTGTGTTGTTTTGTCAAGAAGGGACAAAAGTACGGAAAGAAGGGGACAAAAGTACGGAAAGAAGGGGACAAAAGTACGGAAAAACAAGGGACATATTGACTTCAAATGTCCCATGTGATAAATTAACAAAAACGGCCGGAAACAGTGCAGACACACCGAATCCGGCCTCACCACAAAACACTACAACGGAGTGAATCATGGCTGCAAAACAGTTACCGCTTCCCGGAACTATCGTCAAGAAGTCAAATATTTTATGCCGCGCCCGTTGGGGCGTTGAATCTGTCTATGAGCCTCGCCTTGTTGCTCTGATTGCGGCTCGTGTCCATAAAGACGATACAGATTTTCAAACATATGTGATATCTGTCAAGGATTTGATGACTGATACAAATGACGGAGGCAAAGCGTATTCAATCATCGAAACAACTTGTCGAGCGTTGATGAGTCGAGTCATAGAACTGAGAGAACAAGGCTCCCGGTCGTTTGCGCTGTACAACGTTTTTTCTAAATGTAGCTATGACGATAAAACAAAAACGATAACGGCGCGGTTTGACCCAGACTTAAAACCTCACTATCTCGGATTGAAAGCAAAATTCACTTCGTACAATCTCATTGAGTACCTGTTACTGTCGAGTAAATATAGCCAAAGAATTTTCGAGTTTCTAAAATCTTGGGGAGATCAAGCAGAGACAGTGATTGATCTTTCCGATCTGCACGAAATGCTCGATGTTCCTGATTCCCTTAAAACCAATTTTAAAGATTTTCGCCGCCGTGTTCTGAATACAGCACACAAAGACATCACAAGGAAAACCACGTTTTCTTACGAGTGGGAACCGCTTGCAAAGGGGGGTGAACCAATCAAGAGAGGTCGTGCGGTCGTTGCAATCCGTTTCATCTTTGCAAAAATACGAGCCGAAGAGGCCCAGGTGAAAGCCAAGAAAGAAAAGGATAATGCCTCTTATAACGACAACGTCGAAATCTCAAAAACAGCCTTTGAGTGCCACGATCAGGACCCGACCAAGTGTAAGCAGCATCAAAAGAAAGCGGTTTGCGACTTCTGCAAATCTTTTTTCGGAGATGCAAAATAAACTTGCAACTATTTTACAATTATTGTACTATTAATCATCTACTAAATATCAACTAAGGTGATTTTATGGCTGCTCGTTTATCGAAAATATCTAAGGAAAATCTGCTGATAGCTGACAAGATAGTTATCGAGGAAAAGGTTGGTTTCTGTACGGTCAGGGTGGAGAAGGGCGGCAACGCCGCTTACCTGAACGGTGGTGAAACAATCATGCATTATGACACCGTTCAGAAGGCCAGGCGAGCCATTAAACGCATTCGTCCGGATCTCGAACCTACTACAATCTAAGGGGAGTTAAAAACATGGGCAAAAGAGAAACACTAAAGGCTTTCCGCGAATACGAGTATCCTGTTGATCCTCCTCTACCCAAGAGGTTTAGCGATACGCCTAATGAAGATCGTCCAGACTGGCAAGAGGAGCTTTGGGACCGACCTTATATCGAGAGGCAAGAGTGCTTTGCCAATACTCTTGAAGGTAAAGAGTCGTGGTTCAAAGCATGGCCTACAGGTATCCGTTATGATGTCCGATGCCTTGATGGTGGCGCGTGGGATCGTCCCACCGCATGGGGGATGTTTAAGACTATTGAGGAAGCCTTCAAATGTTGTAAGGAAGGTCCAAGGTGGAGGACGAAACAAAACAAGGTCATTAAGATCTACAAAAAAGGTGAGGACGGCGCATTACTGGACCACGGGAGTTATCAGGACGGCTATAGTGACGGCCTGAAGGGAGAAAATCTCCACGTTGCAAAAGTTGCCGATGCTGTGGCGTATTGGAAAGGATGGGGCAAAGGCAAAGCCGACCGGACAGACTGACACTGGATACAGTGCGCTACTTCAGCGTTTCTCTTACGAGAAACAGAAACGCCCGTTTTGATTACATAATCTCAACGGGCGTTGCCTTGTACTTTAAACGGTAATATTTGGATAGGTTTTACATCCCTGGGGAGGGGTAAGATTCCGGTTCGGGCGAATCATTATCGTCCGGCTCGTTAGTACTATCAGCTGCACCTTTCATGGCCTTGGCAACGTTTGGATCAGTGACACCGACTGACCAATCCATAGTCACGGTCTTTGTACCCTTCTGTTGCTCTTGCTCCAAATGCAACTCATGCGGAGTTTTCGTGTTTTTGTCACCTCCGGCAAGTACTCTCTCTTGCTCGATATCGGTGTATCCTTCTTCCTTACAAAGCTTCTTCAGCTCTTTTTCCAGCGTTCTGCGGCGTTCTATCTCGTCAGGATGATCCTGCCGCCATTGACTTTCGGCGCGTATTCCAAGATCAGATTTCTTGTGTTTAAACCGCAGAGAATAAAGCTTGTCGTCTGCATTACTGACAACCTGCCTCAGCTGGGCCGTGCGATCCTCCCACTCCTTCAGCTGCCGTTCTTCTTTTTTGACGTGGTGAGGGAGATAAAGGTTCGTGCCAAATAGGCCGTTTCTCGATGTCGGCGGCTGTGATTTTTGATGATCTTCAAGCCGCTCCCTCAGGATTGCGACTTTCTCAGCCAGAGCCTTTTCTTCAGCGTGGTGTTGCTCTGCAAGCTGCTTCTCAATCGCCAGGCGTTCCACCCACTCCGCCCCTCTGCTGGATTTGAGCAGTTCTACAAGCTCGGTTATCCGTTGTGCTCCTGTCTTCACTTCAACCTCTTTTTTGACCTGGGGTTTTTCGGGTTCCGGCTTTGGCTTGAGTGCTGAGAAAAATCCTTTGGTTGGTGTCGGCCTCTGCTCATCCCGGATCTCGTACTCTCGCAGCCTGATCTTGCTCGATACTGTAGTAAGTCGGGCCTGGTCAATCATCATCTCGGCGTTACGGGCCGCAATTTCTCGGTTGATATCTCCACGTTCGGTTTTTTCTCCCCTGGCTTCCATCCCGGCTGCAGCTGGACCCAGGTGCTTAGTCGGTATCTTGTCGATGCCCTGGTCCGCATAACTCCGGTGGTCAATCCGGACGGCGCTTCCTGCGGCTGCAAGTGCTCGGTTAGCCTGGTCTTGCCATGCCTGCCGTGCGTAGTCGGTCAAGGTAGGCATATCCCGCCGCTGGCAGTGGATCGGGTCAAGCTCAACCGCCTTTTTACCAAGCGTACCGTCAGGGGATACGGTGCAGGCAGTAAGCAGAATGTGTGCATGGTGTTGCCTTTCATCCTTTGCCTTGTGCATGTCTGGGGCGTGGATTGAAATATCAGCGGCAACACCATACTTGA
>JBARUR010000123.1:0-5157 GCA_049645845.1 Desulforhopalus sp.
TCTCTGTGGACCACTCTAGATACATCGACAACTTCATGTAATATTGCTCTTACAATATAGAATCCATCTAGTTCTTCTTGTGTGGTCACAACGCCTGTATCTTTTGCGAGGATAGTTTCTTCCTCAATCACTTCTGGTTTTTCTTCATCGCTTGTAAGAGCTGATTTAAGACGATCGTTAATTCTGCCATTAATCAACAGATTGATAGCCTGCTTGACTATAGGAGTGAATTGTTCAATAACCGGCTGTGTTTTGAGGCCTGTGTAGACATTACCCAATATGAATTTCACAAGATCTTGAGATGGTGAGGCAAACTCTCTTTCGAGGAGGTTTTTTATCTCCCTGGTATACTTTAGATCATTTGCCGAAAGAAGCATCTTATCGAGTTCAAAAGAGTTCTATGTAAGCTTTTTTAATTCAGGGATTATTTGAGGATCGATTTCGAGCAGATTAATTTCCATAAATGGCTTTTCATCCATCTTGTTCGGTTCTTCAAGATCGGAGAAAAACCTATAGGATATCCCGTTGGTTAAAACAGATATTCTCGCTGTCGTAACATGGAAGTATCGGCGCAACTGTGAAGCGTGGCAATCATTCAGATTGGATCCGCAGCTCTTACATTCGAACAACATAGTGATTTTGCCATCTGCGACGATAGCATAGTCAACTTTTTCCCCTTTTTTGCTACCGACATCAGCGATAAATTCGGGGATAACCTCGGATGGATCGAAGATATCATAACCGAGTGCCTGAATGAACGGCATGACAAGAGCGTTTTTGGTTGCTTCCTCTGTTTTTATGATGTCCTTTTGTTTAATCGCTCGTGTTGAAAGTGCGGTCAATTGATCAGTAAATTCCATACCGTCTCCTCGTTCTGATAACAAGAAAATGCAACAAAGTTGTTTATATAAACCTGTCACGGTTAATATATTTTCAATGCATCATAACCGAAAGAAGTGGCGACGGACAGTAGATTTTTCTCGTCATCTCCCAGAGATATCTGGATTTGTCTTCTTTTGGTTAACTAGCTTTTCATACATTAGACAAAAGGGATTATTTTGTGTGCCGGGTCATAGCTAATTTGCGACAGCAATTCGTGGACTCCCCGGTCAACAGCAGGGATCAAAATTCAAAACGGGTGGTAGCTCACTTTGTCGGTAGCCGACCATTTGTCTGTAGGTGCGATAATCCCGCAGGACTGCGACACACTGGTTGTCGATTCTTGCTTCCAGTCCATTTAAGCTTTCAGAAAATACGACTTCCCTTTTGGCAAGGGTTACGTCCACATAAGCATCACGGTTGAACATTCGGAGACTACCGGAGGCCGACAGGATGCGACGGCCTATTTCATAGCGGGCATAGCTTTCGAGATAATCGAGCACCTCAGGGGACGCGGCACGGGAATGTTCTTCGTTGAGCCTGGTGATGGAGGGTCTGCCGCCCAGGGCGCGGTGTCCGCGAACATGGTTCCGGTAATGGACATAAGCGGGCAGGTCGCACCGCAGGGGTTCAAAATGCCATGGGGTATGTTGCTTGTAAAAGTCGCGCATGTCGTCGCGAAATCCCCGTTCGAGCTTTCCGTTGGTTTGAGGATGCTCCACCGCCGTGTGGATCAGGCGGATGCCTGCCCGTTCACAGAATACCGAAAGGAGATTGCCTTTGAAGCCAGAGCCGTTGTCAAAGATGATCGCTTTCGGGATAACTTGCCACTGACGCATGGCGGCTATCATTGCGCGGATTGTGGTACGAATGTCCGGGTTGAGAAAAAGATCACAGAAGACATATCCGCGCGAATAATCGTCCATGAGCGCCAGATGGTAAGCCGTCTGACCCGTATCGGAGAGCGTGACTTTCTCCAGAAAATCTCCATGCCAAAGACTGTGGGGATGCTGGCGTTCATAGAACAGCCATGTTTGGGCCGGTCGCGCGGGTTTGAACAGGTTAACCAGGTTGAGCCATTTTTTCTTGCGGCGCTTGAACGTTGACGGACTCACCCAGATTCCTTTGCTGTTCCACAAATCCCATGCAAGACGATCTGGGCCGAGATAGAGTTTCTCGTGCAGAAGGGTTCGAAGTTCCCTGTCGGCGCGCGGAGTGAGTTTCCGTGCGGGAGCAAGCGGCCGCGCACGTTTGGGGAGTCGTGTCAGATGGTGGCGCTTTCTGATCCGCTGGATCGTGCGCGGGCTTGGGGCATTACGGCCGAGCCGATCCGCAACCTTATAAGAGCTAAAGGTTGGCCGGAGCTCACAAAGAGAGATCGTTTTCTGTTCCCAATCGTCGCTCACATGGTTGTGCGGCCGCTTCGGGCCGCGTGGCATATCTTTCATGGCGTCGCGGATGGCCGTAAGCGCCCGACGGCGATATTTATATAGAGTGCTTCTACCGATTCCATAGCGTATGGACACATGCATGGCGGAGTCTCCGCGCAATAAATCCAGCACAGCCTGTACACGAAGGTCTTGTGGTAACGAAGAGGCGGAAATCATGAGAGGGTCCTCCTTGTGGAGGGTCTTTGTTCTGAGGTCGTTCGTTGCACAAACGTTCGTTTGTGCAATGCTGACTGGGCTACCGTAAAATAAGGTGTTGCGTGTTGCATAAATATATTGCAATACAATATATATTGGCAATAGGTTTACGCAACAGGAGGATATCAATGTTTATAGGTTACGCACGTGTTTCAACCCAGGATCAAGATTCGGCAGCACAGATTGATGCACTTAAGACAGCGGGATGTGAGCGCATCTTTCAGGAGAAGGCTTCCGGTGGTCGGTGGAACAGGCCGGAATTGCATAGTCTGTTAGGACAATTACGCAAGGGTGATGTGCTGATTGTCTGGAAGTTGGATCGTCTATCCCGTTCTCTAAAAGACGTATTGACTCTCATGGAAAAAATTGATCAGGCGGGGGCGGGTTTTCGCAGTCTGACTGAGGTGATTGACACCACCTCGCCCGGTGGCCGCATGATGATGCAAATCGTAGGAACCTTTGCGGAGTTCGAGCGTGCGATGTTGCGTGAAAGGACGCGCACTGGTCTTGATGCGGCACGCAAGCAAGGTCGTATTGGCGGTCGTCGCCCGAAACTCAAGGCGCACCAACAGGAAGAGATTATCCATTTGGTTACTTCTGGACAGAAGACTGCGGCGGATACCGCTAGACTATTCAATGTCCACCCATCTACTGTGTCACGTTGTCTGCAACGAAACAAGGCAGTTTAACCGGAGGTTTTTTTGACAGGCAGCAAAATGGTGAAAGTTGAACCTTCCCCTGGCTGGCTTTCCACCCGGATTTCTCCTTGATGGTATTCTATAATTTCCTTGCTGATCGACAAACCAAGTCCCGTTCCCTTTTCTTTGGGTTTGGTTGTGTAGAAGGGCTTAAAAATTTCATCCATTTTTTCAGGCGCAAAACCTACACCATTATCCTTAATTGCTACCGCAACGGACTGGTCTCCAGCACATGTGCTTATTGTAATCACCCCTCCTTTTGAACAGGCGTCTTTGGCATTGTTCAAAAGATTGAGGAAGACTTGTTTGATCTGATCGGGCACTACCTCGACTAGCGGAAACCCTTCCGCATAATTCAGTTCTGTTGCAATTTTTTTACGCTTAAAATCACTCTTGTATAACAGCAGCAGAGAATCAAGAGCTGCGTGTATATCCATTGCGTTTTTCTCGCCCGCTGATGGCTGGTTGAAGTCACGGAGACTCTTAATTAATTTTCCCATTCTTTCATTTTCGACGATAGCAAGATCCAGCAGCTCCTTATCCTCTTCGTCTAAAAGGGCTCTGCGCTTCAAGCCTTTCAGGATGGTTCTGGTACCCTGTAGAGGATTATTGAATTCATGGGCAATGGAAGCGGATAATTGGCCTATTGCGGATAATTTTACTGCATGAAGATATTGTGCTTGGGCTTTCTGCAGTTCATGGCTACGTTTCTCTACTCTTTGTTCCAATTCATTGTTCAAGGTTTGCAACTGTTCCTTGGTCATGCGTAAATTTTCTGTGATAATATTCCGTTCTGTTATATCGCGTTCCGCTACAGCTACAGCTTCAAGCTTTTTTTCATCATCCAAAACTGGCGTACAAATATATTCGTACTGTCTTTTTTCTCCAGTATCAAAAGTATACTCCATTTCACCATTGAGTCTCTCTGCGGTCTCTATAACCTTTTTCATAGTCTTATGTACTTCAGCAGCTGCAGTAAGATCAGAATGGGATTTACCAACCAACTCATTTAAAGGAAGATTGAGAAATTTGAGCATCGGTTTGTTTGCGTAGATAAACTTACCATTCAGGCCAAGGATATAGTTATGATCTGGTGTGGATGATAGCATTGTATCCAATTGTCGCATTTGCATTTCATGCTCGATATGAAAGCTTTCGACCGATTCAAAAATCTGTTCATCCAAGGCTTCATTAAAACGAATCAAATCGTAGACATTAAGTGACGTAGAGGGATGCTGTTTACTCCACAAGCGGATAACAGTCGCACGCATAAACCGATATTCGGCTATTACTTCTGTAATTATAAAACCGATAACAAAACGATCCATCCCGTGCTTGTCAGCGGCACTCTTTATTAAAGGCTTCGGTTTATGGCCCTTTGATTTTATAATTTGCTCATTTTTACTCTGCGGCGCTTCAATATCTGCAGCAATATATATGAGCAATTGTTCGGCATGGTCGCGTAGTGTATTCTTATCCAGATATGGTTGAATTGAGTGAGCAAACTGATCCCACTCCTGAAGGATGGCTTCAATATTATTCCTAATGAACAATGAGAGTTTCATGTTTCTATCCCTACTTAATTTTTGATTTGACCACGCTGATTATTGAGGGGGGATGTCCAGCCTTTTTGTGAAGCTTTTGGAAATAAGGTCCCCCATGTTTGGAGCTGCGTAAAAATGTCAGAGCTAAGACAAATCACTGATTGTTGACGTTAGACAAAATAATAGTTTTTGTCTTTAAAAGAAACTTAACCGGATTTCACCTGTCCGCGAATTGCTGTCGCAAATTGACTATGACCCGGCACACAAAATAATGTATTTTGTCTAATCTTGGAAATCGTTTAACCCCAAAAAGACCAGTCCATATATCTCGGGGAGATGGCTGGAAAAATTTACTGCTCGTCACCGCTTCTTTCGGTTATGATGCATTGG
>JBARUR010000124.1:0-25422 GCA_049645845.1 Desulforhopalus sp.
TATGTGATGTTTTATTTCCTTACAATGGGCAACCTCCTGCTGGAGAAGATCCTGTTCTTTCTCCCTTTGGATGATTTCAATGAAAGATTGCTGCTAAATCGTTTTACCTCGGTAACACGAGCCACAATTAAAGGTACTTTGATTATCGGCATCATGCAGGGCACAATCTGCGGAATCGCTTTTGCCATAGCCGGGATAGAGGGGCCGGTTTTCTGGGGCTCTGTGATGGCTGTAATGTCGATCATTCCTGCTTTTGGTACAGCGATCATATGGTTTCCGGCACTGGTCATTTTGGGACTTACAGGTAACTTTGTCGGCGTGATCGTTCTCTTGGTCCTGTGTGGATTAATTGCCGGTAATCTGGACAATATTGTTCGTCCACGGCTGGTCGGCAAGGACACTGAAATGCACGACCTTTTTGTCCTCTTCGGCACCCTGGGCGGTATCTCCATGTTTGGATTGCTCGGTATCATTATCGGACCGATTGTTGCCGCACTTTTCATTACAATCTGGGAGATTTACGGGGTGGCTTTCAAAGAGTACCTGCCCGATGTCAAAGCCGTCATGGAAAAACAGCCGGATGCCCTTCCTCCGAATCCCACTGTGGATGAGAAACCATCCGAAAGCGAATCCTAATTATGAATAATTCCCAGAAAAACGACTTTGCCTTCCAATGCCATATCTTCTCCTGATCCTCACCACCCTTTTCTGGTCGGGGAATTTTGTGCTCAGCCGGGGAATGCATGCGGAAATCCCCCCCTTCTCCCTTTCCTTCTGGCGCTGGGCAGTAGCCTTGCTGATTCTTTCCTGCTTCTGCCTTCGCCACTTCCTGGCACAGCGGGAACTTGTTTTTGAACATCGAAAATATATTACAATCCAGGCACTTGCAGGGGTCGCCGGATTCAACAGCTTAATCTATATGGCCATGCAGACAACCACCGCCATCAATGCGGTACTGGTCAACTCCTGCACTCCTGTCATAATCGTGCTGATCTCCTTGGCGATGTATAACGACCGCCTCAGTCTCAGGCAGTATATGGGGGTGGCTGTATCTCTGTGCGGAGTTGTATTGATCATCTCCCGGGGCGAGATCTCGACACTTCTTAATCTCCACTTCAACAAAGGGGATATCCTGGTTTTTATGGCCTCAATCTCCTGGGCCCTGTATTCAGCAAATCTAAAGAGATATCCAAAAGGCTTGCATCCCCTGGCATATCAGATGGGGATTGTGATCGTTGGATTAGCGATACTTTTGCCGTTCTATCTCCTGGAACTGTCAACCGGCAAGACCATGGTTATATCAACAGGATCGATTGTGACTATAGTCTATGTAGCACTCTTTGCCTCAGTATTGGCCTTTATCTTCTGGAACCGTGCGGTAACGATACTCGGAGCCAATATAGCAGGACCGTTCATCCATCTCATGCCGGTCTTCAGCACCATCCTTGCAGTAATTTTTCTTGGCGAGAAACTGACTCCGAACCACATCCAGGCCATCCTCCTCATCTTCGGAGGCATTCTGATGACCACATTCAGGGTAAAAGGAAAACTTAAGAAAACAACGGGTTGAAGAGAAATTACCGGTAGAACCAGCCATGTCACCCGCATGACCTTTGGAAGAAATGCAGGTTAGCCAGAATGGCTCAACAGTGCTGCAGATGTGTGCAAGCAGTCTGCCCGGCCATACTCTTTTTGTATGCCGGACAGACTGATCGTACACAGATGCGGTGCTGCTGAGTCATTCCTACTTATTTTCTTTCCAGTCTGGTCTAATATGCAGCTCAGTCAGCTGCTTTCGCGCAACAGAGGCGGGCGCCTCAGTCAGAGGACAAGTAGCTTTCTGGGTTTTTGGAAAGGCAATAACATTACGGATGGAATCGCTGCCGGTAATGATCATCAACAACCGGTCAAGACCAAAGGCTAAACCGCCATGCGGGGGAGCGCCAAGTTCAAGGGCGCGAAGCAGGAAGCCGAATTTCTCGTTTGCTTCTTCCTCACCTATTCCAAGCACCTCAAGAACCTTGGACTGCAGACTCTTTTGGTGGATACGGATGGACCCGCCGCCTATTTCGGTACCATTCAGCACCAGGTCGTAAGCACGGCTGTAGACTCCGGCAGGATCGGTATCCAGCTTTTCGATATCCTCTTCCTTGGGCGCGGTGAATGGATGATGCAGGGCCTGATAGCGTTTTTCTTTCTCATCATATTCCATAAGAGGAAAATCGGTGACCCAGACAAAATTAAAGTCATCCTTTTTCAAAAGATCCAAACGCCTGGCAAGTTCCACCCTCAATTCTGAAAGCACCTGAAAAACAACCTTCTTGCTGTCTGCACCGAAAAAGAGCAGATCCCCTTCCACTGCATCGACTGCAGCAGCAATGGTCGCCCGTTCTTCATCGGTAAAGAATTTGGCGATCGGCGACTGCCATTCCCCATCAGCCTTCATTTTTACCCAAGCCAGTCCCTTTGCGCCAAACTGAGCGACATACTCCGTAAGAAGATCGAGTTCTTTACGGGTAAAATCAGCGCAGCCTTTGGCATTGATGGCTCGTACCGTCCCACCCTTGTCGGCGATAGCCCTGAACACCTTAAAGCCGCAATTGGCGGCTATTTCCGTCAGATCGATCAACTCCATACCGAAACGAACATCCGGCCGATCAGTCCCGAAGCGGTTCATTGCCTCATCAAAAGTCAACCTTGGGAAGGGAGGGGCGAGCTCTACCCCGAGGGTTTCCTTGAACAGCTTAGCGATCATTCCTTCATTGATGGCCATGATCTGTTCTTCATCAACAAAACTGAGCTCCATATCTATCTGGGTAAATTCAGGCTGTCGATCGGCACGCAGGTCTTCATCACGGAAGCATTTGACAATCTGATAATATCTATCCATTCCGGCAATCATCAGCAGCTGCTTAAAGAGCTGGGGTGACTGGGGCAGGGCATAGAATTTTCCGGCATTGACCCGGCTGGGAACCAGATAGTCACGGGCTCCTTCAGGGGTAGAGCGGGTCAGCATCGGTGTCTCGATGTCGAGGAAATCATGGTCATTGAGATAATTCCGAATGATTTGCACGGCCTTATGGCGCATGATCAGGTTAGCGGCCATCTCCGGTCGACGCAGATCGAGATATCGATACTGCAAACGAAGATTATCTGATATTTCGACAACTTCATCGAGAGGAAAAGGCGGTGTTTCGCTGCTGTTTAAAATGCGAAGCTCATCGACCAGAATCTCTATCTCGCCGGTAGCCAATTTGGGATTGGCCATATCATCGGGCCTGGACTCAACCCGTCCACGTATGGCGAGAACCCATTCACTGCGGATCTGATGCGCCTTGGCATGTACTTCTGGATTAATTTCCGGATTGAAGACCACCTGGGTGATTCCCCTGCGGTCACGCAGATCGATGAAAATGACCCCACCGTGATCACGCCTGCGCAGGACCCAGCCCATCAGTGTTACCTGCTCGCCTACATTTTTTTTACCGAGATCATTGCATGAATGTGTCCGGCTCAACTTCCCCATTGATTCCATAAGTTATTCTTCTCTTGAATTTTTCTCTGTCATGCGCTGTACCAAATTGAATAGTGCGACGATGGACAAGTTTTAACAGTTTATTTATTTATCATTTATTTTATACATTCGGCAACTGCAGACGCTGACAGAGGGATTTCCTGTTGCTCTTCCTTGTTTTGCATATTGCGTAAGACTCCCTTGCCGGACAAGATCTCGTCGTCACCAATAATCAGGGCAAAACGAGCTCCAGCCTTATTTGCCTGTTTCATCTGGCTTTTCAGACTTCGCCCCTCATAATCCATGGCAACGGAGTATTTCTTTGCCCGGATCTGGTGAGCAAGACCAAATCCTGCCCGTGAACCCTCGGTACCGATTCCGGCAATGAAAAGATCGACGGAATCCTCCTCGACCAGGGATATTTCCTGTTGCTGCAATAAAAGCACCAGTCGCTCCATACCCATTGCAAAGCCAATACCCGGAGTATTTTTAGGACCGCCAAGATTTTCAATAAGTCCGTCGTATCTTCCACCAGCTGCCACGGCGGCCTGAGCGCCAAGATCCGCTGTAATAAATTCGAAGGTCGTGCGGCAGTAATAGTCCAGTCCACGAACCATAAATTTATTTAGCCGATATTCCACCCCAAGCTGCTGCAATCCAGCCAGAACCTTATCGAAATGCTCTTTGCACTCACTGCAAAGATGATCAAGCAGGGATGGTGCATCAAGAATCTGCTCGCGGCAGGAAGGCACTTTACAATCAAGAACCCGTAGCGGATTGGTAGTACTCCTTCGCTTGCAGTCGCTGCAAAGTGAATCGTGCCGATCGTGTATATATGACAACAGCTTAGCCCGATAATCCGGCCGACAATCGGAACATCCGAGAGAATTGAGTTCCAGACTCACTTTAATCCCCAATTCCTCAAACAGCATCACTCCCATTGCCATCAATTCAGTATCCACCTGTGGATTATCTGAACCCAGGACTTCGATGTCCATCTGATGAAATTGCCTGAGTCTTCCTTTTTGTGGTCGCTCGTGACGGAACATGGGGCCGATGGTAAACAGCCTTTGTACCGGTTTTTGTACATAAAGGCCATGTTCTATATAGGCGCGAAGCAGGGAAGCAGTTGCCTCCGGCCGCATTGTTATTTTCTTGTCTACAAAAGTATACATCTCTTTTTCGACAATGTCTGTGGCTTCCCCGATGGATCTGGCAAAAAGTTCAGTTTCTTCCAGGATCGGCAGGCGGATCTCATTAAAATGAAATCGGGAAAATATCTCTCTTGATACTTTTTCCAGATATTGCCATAGCTCAACCTCACCGGGTACAATATCTTTAAAGCCTTTCAGGGCCTTGATCTTCAAAACGGTCTCCAATTGAAAAGTAGAAATTTAAAACGGTACAGTGGTAACCAAAAACTGCGAATTTAACCGCAATTTTGTGGTTTTGTCAAGTTGCCCACCTGCCACTCCTTTTCAAATTTACTCATTTTTTCTGTTATAATAATATTTTTTAGCATTCCAGTAACATATTATTGAACAATAATCGATCTCATACTACTCTTGACAAAAGCAAGCAAGAAGTGCATTATCTGATTTCTCGTATATATCGTATTTCAGCACCCAGGCTAAGGGTTCTTTGCCAGTATATCCCTTGAGAGACAAAAGTGCCTTGGCGGTATATTTAAGTTATTAATGTTAAAAAACATTCTCCGTTTTTTAAAGACAGATTTTTTAGGAGTAAGGCACTTAAAGGAGTTCTTTCTACATGCAGCTTCCATCACTTAACATTGCTGGCCTTAAAGCTTCATTTCCATTGATTCAGGGTGGAATGTCCATACGGGTATCCACTTCAGCACTTGCTATTCCTGTAGCCAATTGCGGCGGAATCGGAGTGATCGGCGGTTCCGGCCTGCCGACGGAAGAACTCCGGGATGATATTATAAAAGCGAAAGCGGCAACAGACGGAATAGTAGCCGTCAATATCATGTATGCCATGAAGGATTTCTACAATCTTGTCATGAGTTCCATTGATGCCGGTATTGATATGATAATCACCGGTGCGGGCTTTTCGCGGGATATATTTAAAATAGGCAGGGAACACAATACCCCGATCGTCATGATCGTCAGTTCTCCGGCTCTTGCCAAACTTTCCGAAAAACTTGGTGCCTCTGCGGTTATTGTTGAGGCAAAAGAGGCCGGAGGTCATCTTGGCACCGATAAACCATTGCGCGAAATTTTTCCCCCTATTCGTGATGTTGTCAAAAATATCCCCCTCATTGCTGCCGGCGGCATAACCAATGGCTTCGAAATGGCAGAAATGATGGACAAATACGGGGCTGACGGGGTACAAATTGCCTCCCGCTTCGTACTGAGTGAAGAATGCGATATTGCCAACGAATTTAAACAAGCGTATCTCAACGCCAAAAAAGAAGACATAGTCCTTACATCTTCACCGGTCGGTATGCCTGGCCGCGCTATAAATAACCCTTTTGTACAGGCGATGAATGCAGGTGTAGATGTGAGCACCAAAAAATGTCCTCACCTCTGTTTGAAAAAGTGCGATCATCACTACTGCATCAATGAGCGCCTTATGATGGCCAAGGCCGGTAATATCCAGGAAGGCCTGATCTTTTCCGGAGAAAACACTTATAAAATGGACAAAATCCTTTCTGTTGCCGAAATATTCAGACAGTTTAAAGAACAAGCGGAATCAGTGTATAAGGAAGGTAGAGGATTCAGTCCTGCAATTTGACAATTACCAGCTCAAACATGAGTTCCTCTATTGAAATCGATGCTTCTCAGGATTTGCCTCTTCCCCTTACCGCGCGCATAATTCCTCCCGAAAAGCATCCGATCACGCCCGAGATGATTGATCGTGATGCTCTGTACATCCTTAGAAAACTGAAAGATGCCGGCTTTGCCGGATACCTTGTCGGGGGTGGAGTACGAGATTTATATCTTGGCAAAACTCCCAAAGATTTTGATATCAGCACCGATGCCCGGCCTGGGCAGCTTCGCAAGCTCTTTCCCAACAGCAATACAATCGGACGAAGGTTTCGCCTGGTGCAGATTTTCTTCAGAAATGGGAAGACTATAGAAATCAGTACGCTCCGCTCCTTGAGCGAGCACGACCTTGACGGCCCTGAAACAGTACTTGCTCCCAACAACACTTTTGGAACCCTCAGCGAGGATGCACGACGTCGAGACCTTACTATCAACTCGCTTTTTTATGAGATTGAAAACAGCACGATTATCGATTACGTCGATGGAAGCCTGGATCTTGATCAGGGGATAATCAGGATTGTCGGGGAGCCGGAAAAACGAATAAGTCGTGATCCGGTCCGAATGCTGCGTGCAATTCGACATGCCGCGAGAATTAACTTCACCATAGAAGAACATACCTGGAAAGCTCTTTGCAGCAACAGCCGAAAGCTTTCGCTTTGTCCGACATCAAGACTGCGGGATGAATTTCTTAAAGATCTGTACAGCGGCGCCCTTGAACCATGGTTTGACCTTGCTGTGGATTCGGGACTGTTGTTTTCTCTTTTTCCTTTTTATAGAAAAATATTAAATAACAAATCTGCTTCTCCAAGTCCACGTGAACTGCTAAATGGAATCTGCCGGGTCATAGATCAAATAAACACCTTGTCGCTGGCCATGAAACTCCACCGACAGCCTGATTTTTTCCTGATCGGACTTTTTCTGATCCCATGGGCAGAAGCCCGTTTTCAGCTATTCAGTCAGTTTCGAAAAGGCGCTCCACTTTTCCAATTGTCAAAGCAGATTCGTGAAGAAATCGATCTCACTATCGGCATCGACCTCAACCTTCGTCGTTCACTCCGCCAGGAAGCTGTCAGTCTGCTGATCAACTTATCACAGCTGATTCACAACAAACAGCAAAACAGTTGGCCCAAATGGCTGAAGAAAAAAAGCTACTTCAAAAAATCCGTCCTTTTTTATAACCTATACATCGCCGCCACAACCGGCAATTCTATTGACCATTTGCTTCAGAGCCAGCCGCAAGTAGAAGCCGTCAAAGAAGAAATCGAAGCCCCCCTCCCCAGTACTTTTTCAGCCCCGAAATTCAGACCCGCATTTTCAAAAAATAGCAAAGGCGGCATTTTCGGGTTCAAGAAATAAGTTCCATTCATCCTAAGTACCTGCAACATTTTTTGTAAAAGGGAAAAAAGCCAGCCACTTCTCATGGAAGAAATGCGGGTTAAAAGTACCATTTCAATAAAAAAACATTATTCCCTTGTTTTTATATTCCCAAAAGTGATTCACTATATCAGACCGATAGCATCTGGAAGATCCTCTGGTTTCTTCTCCAAACAACCGTTATGTGCATATTGTGCGTCGACACTACGCCGTTCAATAAAAAACCAGCAAAATCTACCTTTTTTAAAGAATGCTCTTGATTTAGTACTACTTTGTTGTTAGTTTTGACCACTTTTTATTTTAAAAGGTACTGTTTGCACAAGGGTTTCCGTCTCTATCCTAATATTTCGACGCACTTTTTGCACAATGGCGCAAAGAACTACCCCATATATGTTCCCGGTTTTTAATGCATCGGTATCTTCAAATTCCAAAGTCTTCTCTCTTTTCATTAAGAAAAATAATTATTACTTTTCCCCCAAAGATCAGCACATTGATACTCTCTCAATAACTATCTCCTTTTACTGGTCTCTTTTATACCATGCTTTCACTTTAAAGAGTGAGACCAATCAAATCGTTAGCTCCTCTCTATTTCAAACATATAAAATCACCCAAAAACAGACCCGAAAGGCTTTGTTTTTTATTAATATTTTCCAATTTTACTTTCGGCTTTGCTTCATGCCGAACCATCGCGCGCTTGCGCACAATTGTTGTCACACAGCAATAGGAGGTTGATATGGCAGACACAGTAAACAAAACAATGGACCCGCAGCTTGATCGGCGCGGATTCCTCAAGGGCTGCACAATGGCGGCAGCCGCCTTAGGAATGTCCGAAACCATGATTCCTAAGCTTGTTGAAGCGGCCGCAACCGCTGAACGTCCTCGGGTGATCTGGCTCCATTTTCAAGAATGCACAGGCTGTACCGAAAGCTTGCTGCGATCTTCACACCCGGATCTGGCCCATTTAATACTCGATATTATCTCTCTCGATTATCACGAAACAATCATGGCCGCAGCAGGTCATCAAGCAGAACATAACCTTCATGAGACGGTGGACAACCATCCATTTATTCTTGTGGTTGAAGGTGCCATACCAACCAAAGACGGCGGCATCCACTGTATGATTGCCGGCAAAACAGCCATGGATATCCTTGCTGAAGTTGCTCCAAAGGCTTCCGCAATCATAGCTATCGGCACCTGTGCTACCTTTGGCGGAGTTCAGGCTGCAGCCCCGAATCCAACTGGCGCAGTTGGAGTGCAGGACCTAGTCAGCGGCGTGCCAATCGTCAATATCCCTGGTTGCCCGCCAAATCCTGTTTCTTTTCTCGGCACGATTCTTCACTATTTAACCTTTAAGAGATTGCCGGCTCTCGACAACCTGAACCGTCCTCTTTTTGCCTATGGTCGCAGAATTCACGATCATTGTGAACGCCGGGCTCATTTTGATGAAGGTCGTTTTGTCGAGCAGTTCGGTGATCAGTATCATCAACTCGGTTACTGCCTCTACAAAGTCGGCTGCAAGGGACCGGAGACCTTTTCTAATTGTCCCGCAGTCCGTTTCAATGACGTAGGTGTTTGGCCGGTAAGTGTCGGACACGGCTGTATCGGTTGTACAGAGCCAAATTTTTGGGATACCATGACCCCATTCTACGAAAGACTGCCAATGGTAAATATTCCAGGTGCCGGTATTGTAGCGAGCGCTGACAAAGTTGGTAAAACCGTCCTTGGTGTTACCGCTGCTGCCGTGGGAATTCACGCCGCAGTAGGAATAGGTAAGCGGCTGGTCAAAGGCAAGGACAGCGAGAAGGAATAAGCGGCTCATTTACGATAATATTTTTTACCGGCGCTGGAAGCAAAATCCTTACAGCATTCGGTAGTCTAATTTTTTTTGGAGGTTTTACACATGGCTCAAAGAATTACCATTGATCCGGTCACCCGGATCGAGGGTCACTTAAGAGTAGATATTGAAGTTGACGGTGGACTGGTCACTAAGGCATGGTCCTCCGGCCAGATGTACCGGGGTCTAGAGAACATTCTCAAAGGCCGTGATCCTCGTGATGCATGGCTTTTTGTCCAGCGCATCTGTGGTGTCTGCACGACAGTGCACGCACTGGCTTCAGTTCGTGCAGTTGAAAACGCACTTGGGCTGCAAATCCCGCTCAATGCCCAGTTGATTCGTAATATGGTCCAGTCGATTCATTGCCTGCAGGATCATATCGTCCACTTTTACGCCCTTTCCGCACTTGATTGGGTCGATGTTGTGTCAGCTCTTGATGCCGATCCCGTTGCTACCGCTAAACTGGCGGACAGCCTCTCAGACTGGCCAGGCAACAGCCCGAAACGATTTGCCGCTGTGAAAGATAAGCTCAAAACCATGGTTGCCAGTGGTCAACTTGGACCTTTCGCCAATGCATATTGGGGCCATTCCGCTATGAAGCTGCCACCAGAGGCAAACCTCATGGCAGTCTCCCATTACCTGGAAGCCCTTGATTATCAGCGCAAAGCCACCCAGGCTCTGGCGATCATCGGAGGCAAAAATCCCCATGTCCAGAATCTTTCGGTTGGCGGTGTGACCACCAATATCAATCCGGAGAATCAGACAGCTGTGACCATGGAACGTCTCTATGCCATCAAACAGCTTATAGAAGAAGTAAGAGGCTTTATCAAGATGGTCTATATGACCGACGTTGTTGCAGTCGGCGCACTCTATGCCGACTGGATACCATACGGCGCCGGTGTTACCAACTATCTTGCCGCCCCGGATATGTTCCTCGATGCAGCTGGAACACAATCCGACCTTCCCGGCGGGACTGTCTTCAATGGCGATCTGGCCACTGTTAAACCTATTAACGGCCTTGCAGATCCATACTTCAAAGAAAATGTTGAAGAATCCATTGCCAGAGCCTGGTACGAAGGAGATTGGTCGAAGCACCCTTGGGAGTCGTCAACTGATCCGAAGTTTACTGAATTTGAGGACGAAGGGCGCTATACCTGGCTGAAAGCTCCTCGTTTCCAGGGCAAGCCAATGCAGGTTGGTCCTCTGGCGCAAATGGTTGTCGGCTACGCTCAAGGGCATGAATTGACAGTGAAAAGCGTCGATGACTTCCTTGGCCGCATCAGTGCAGTTGCAGGAGTGAAGGTAGGACCGGAGATCCTTCACGGCACCATCGGCCGACATGCCGCCCGTGCCGTTCGTGCCGGCATGATGGCCGACTTGGCCCTTAAGCACTGGGATTTACTGGTGAATAACATTGCCACAGGAGATTACGAGATATTTAATCCTCCCGTATTTCCAAAAGGCGAACAACGCGGTGTCGGCGTCCATGAAGCACCACGCGGTCTGTTGTCCCATTGGATCGTTATCCAGGACGGAAAGATCAAAAACTATCAGTGCGTAGTACCTTCAACCTGGAATGCCGGTCCGCGTGATGCCGCCGGTCAGCTTGGCCCTTACGAAGCTTCACTTATGGGCAATCCGGTTGCTGATCCAGAGAGACCTCTTGAGGTTCTTCGTACTGTGCATTCTTTTGATCCATGTATTGCCTGCGCCGTTCATATGCTGGACCCTGAAGGTAAGGAAGTTATGAAAGTGAAAGCGCTGTAAGCTTGGTTTCACACTACTCAAAACTTTTCTTTCCGGCAAAAGCCGTAGGAGGTAACAAGAATGGCAACTTATGAAAGACATTACTGCTGGAGCGTGCTGCTCCGGCTGTTCCACTGGATGTTTGCCCTGTCTATCGTTTTTCTGGTAGTAACGGGCTTTTACATCAACAATCCATGGACGAATACCATGATCGAGGGAACCACCAGTTTCCCTATGGCGATGATGCGTTATATACATTTTATTTCAGCGTATGTATTATCATCTGCTGTACTGATCAGGCTCTTTCTCTACTTTTTCGGCAATGCCCAGGAACGTATCTGGGATATCCTGCCGATCTCCAAGAGGAATCTGAACAACCTGAAAATGACCTTGCTGCAATACAGCTATATAAGCAGCAAACACGACGAACGTCTCGGCCACAACATCCTGGCCGGGCTGGCTTACCTGCTCACCTTCATCGCTGCTCTCCTGATGATCGCCAGTGGCTTTTTTCTTCTTTACCCGGAAACTGACTTCTGGGCAAAATGGGGACTGATACTGTTTGGTAGCCAACAATTCGCTCGTTTTCTCCACCATCTTGTTATGTGGTGGTTTATGATCTTTGCCGTAATCCATGTCTATCTTTGCATATGGAACGACTGTATAGAACCGGAGGGTTTGATTTCCTCTATTTTTACCGGTGCAAAATTCAAACATAAAGCATAAGCAGCAAAGGGTCGAAATACTCGTTCGGGGAACTGTCCAGGGCGTAGGGTTTCGACCCTTTATCTACAACTTAGCCTCTCGTTTTGAGATTTCCGGCACGGTGAGCAACACCAGTGACGGTGTAGTCATTATGGCTGCAGCTCAAGACGACAGGCTGCAGTTGTTCTTGCAGGCTGTACAACACGAGGCTCCGCCGCTTGCGCGGATTACCTCGATTAAAACCCGCTCGCTTCCGGCTTCCTCCGAAACAGTGCTGAGGTCTTTCACTATTTTACCAAGTGTCGCCGGTATCTCTGCAAACACTGCAATTCCACCTGATATCTCCCTGTGCGAAGATTGTTTTAGAGAGCTGCTCGACCCTGAGGACAGGAGATTTCACTATCCTTTCATCAACTGCACCAACTGCGGTCCCCGCTTTACCATTGTCGAAACCATTCCCTACGACAGACCGCAGACCTCGATGAAAGTCTTCCCCATGTGCGATGCCTGCACAAAGGAATACCATGACCCGGGAAACAGAAGATTTCATGCTCAACCAAACGCCTGCCCTGACTGTGGTCCGCATATTTCTTTACACGATAATGCAGGAAGAAGATTACAAACAGATTTCCCTCTGGAGCAAACTGCTGCAGCCTTAAGGGATGGGCAAATCCTTGCTGTTCGCGGTTTAGGAGGCTTTCATCTCTCGGCGAACGGCTGCTCTACGCAAGCGGTGGCTTTACTTCGTAAAAGAAAAGGCCGTCCCGATAAACCATTAGCCATTATGGTGGCGGATATCGACCATGCCAAAAAATTTTGTGAAGTAGATCCAGCGGTGGAAAAGCTCCTCCTTTCTCCTGAACATCCAATTGTTCTTTTAAAAAAACGTGAACAATCAGCGCTGGCCGATAATCTTTCTCCAAGAGTTGATGAAATAGGGGTAATGCTTCCCTACACTCCACTTCACCACCTTCTCTTCCAGCAAAAAGGCTGCCCGGAAGCGCTGGTCATGACCTCCGGCAACATCAGCGGCACGCCTATCTGTACTGCTAATACTGACGCTCTTTCTCAATTGAAGCCTATTGCTGACTTCTTTCTGCTGCATAACCGTGACATTGTCACCCGGGTCGACGATTCGGTGGTCAGGATTATGGCAGATCAACCTGTTATTTTGCGGCGGGCTCGTGGCTTTGCTCCGGCCCCGATCCAGGTTGCCTGCGATCTACCGAATATTTTAGCCTGCGGTCCAGGTTTAAAAAACACTTTCAGCCTTGGTCGCGGCAACAACGTTTTCACCAGCCAGCACATTGGCGACCTGGATAACCTCGCATCATATGAATTCTATCAGGAATCTATAGAGCATCTGAAAAAGGTCTTCCAACTCGAACCGAATGCGGTTGCCTGTGATCTACACCCGGACTACATGAACAGCAGATATGCGCTGGAATGCAAGCTGCCCCTCTATAAGGTCCAGCATCATCACGCGCACGCCGTTGCCGTCATGGCAGAACATGGCATAAACGAACCGGTACTCACTGTCATACTTGATGGAACTGGCCTTGGCGAAGATGGAACGATCTGGGGCGGCGAGATCCTCAGGGCTGAACTAACATCCTACGAACGATTAGGTCATCTCAGCCGGCTTCGTCTTCCCGGCGGCGACGTTGCTGCTGTCGAACCATGGCGTATGGGATTATCTGCTCTCTTTCATACCTTTGGCTCCGAAGGCATCACCTGTGACCGCCTTCCTGAAACTTTTAAAAATATAGACGGCGGAAACCTGAGCGTCATTTCCTCCATGCTTACAGGCGGCTTCAATTCTCCCTTCACCTCCAGTTGCGGAAGGCTCTTTGATGCAATAGCGTCCCTTCTTGGCTTGCGCCAACGTATAAGCTATGAGGGCCAGGCAGCCATGGAACTGGAAGCTCTGGCCAGGATGGCCTTGACCAGCTCCTGGTATAAAGACAATTTGACCATTTTGCACACAGATATCTCACGTTCATTAAGGGAAAATAACGGAAAATGGGAGATATGTTCTGCGGAATTTGTTAAAAGGGTAATAGATGGAATCAGCAGGGGTGAGGCTAAATCCTCTATTGCCTTACAATTCCATACGATGCTTATCATCAGCATCACCAGACTTATAGAAATTTTATCTTTTCAGACCGGCATAAAAAAAATTGTGCTATCTGGAGGATGTATGCAAAACAGCTTGCTGCTCGAAGGCCTGTTTCATACATTAAAAAATATACATTTAGAAGTTTTGACTGGAAAATCGCTCCCGCTTAATGACGGGGCGATATCTTTCGGTCAGACCATTATAGGAGGTCTGCTTCATGTGTCTCGCAATACCAATGCGGGTGACCAGCGTACAGGGTGACCCGGACGATTTCACCAGTAACCAGATAGCCATGGTTGATGCCGATGGCATAAGCAGAGAAGTTCGGCTGGACATTGTTGATCACTGGCCTTCTGTCGGAGACTATGTCATAATTCATGCAGGGTTTGCCATTCATTCCCTTATCGAGGAAGAAGCTCTGAAAAATATTGCACTGTTGCGCGAACTCGCTGAAAATACACCGGACGAATTACTCTCTTGATGCAGGTTCATGATGAAACATTTTGATGAATACCGGGACAGCAACCTGACCAAACCGCTGCTCGAAGAACTGAAAAAATCCGTCACCAAACCTCTCAGGATAATGGAAGTATGCGGCTCCCACACCATGGCAATTTTTCGCAATGGACTCAGGAGTATTCTCCCTGAAGGCATGGAGCTGGTTTCCGGTCCTGGTTGTCCTGTATGTGTAACCTCTGCTTCCCATATGGATGCGTTTATCGCCATGGCTGAACGGCCTGATGTACGGGTAGCAATTTTCGGCGACCTGTTTCGGGTCCCAGGCACCCACACGTCTCTCGCCCATGCGAGTTCCCGAGGCGCCAAAGTCGACATTGTCTATTCTCCGATGGACGCCCTCGAGCTGGCCATAAAAAATCCTGATCAGCTCGTTGTCTTTCTTGGTGTTGGTTTTGAAACAACCACTCCCGGCATCGCTGCAACAATAATGGTGGCAAAAACCCGTAAGATTAAAAATTTTATAGTGTTTGCCACGCAGAAAACCATGCCGGCTCCTATGGAAGCCCTGCTGAGTGACCCAAACCTCAAAATTGACGGCTTACTCTGTCCCGGCCATGTCTCTTCTATCATTGGAGCCGGAGCCTGGGAACCGATATCCAGGAAATACCATTTGGCCTGTGTCGTCGGAGGCTTCGAAACTGCTGATCTTCTGAAAAGCCTTATCCTCCTTGCCCGCCAGGTTGGTAATGATGATATCAAAGTCGAAAATGTTTATCCCCGTGCCGTCGCCTGGGAAGGAAACCTTCGCGCCAAAAAGATGGTCGAGGAAATTTTCCAACCTGCTGACATGGATTGGCGTGGGCTTGGTCGTATACCGGCAAGCGGCTTGAAAATCCGTGAGAAATATGCGGATTTTGACGCTGAAGTACGGCTTAACATTACTCTTCCGGAATCAAAAGAACCGAAGGGCTGTATGTGCGGAAACATCCTCAAAGGCATGAACACTCCGCGGGAATGCCCGCTTTTTGATACCAGATGTACTCCCGCCAACCCCATTGGACCCTGCATGGTATCGAGTGAAGGAACCTGTGCGGCCTACCATAAATACGGTCGGGACATATAGCCCTTGGCTTTTAAAATTTGGCTCTGAAAACTTGCACTACCAAAAGGATAGAACAGCGCAAATGTCTGAAAAAACCATCTTACTCGACCACGGCAGCGGTGGTCTCGCCAGCCAGCAGCTCATCAGCGAGCTTTTTCTCAAGCATCTCGATAATCCAATCCTGCGCGGCCTCGAAGACAGCGCCATTTTGGAAAACAGGTCCGGCAAGCTCGCATTTACAACAGACAGCTATGTTGTCGACCCTCTTTTTTTTCCAGGAGGCGATATCGGTAAACTTGCTGTTCATGGCACTATCAACGATCTGGCAATGCGTGGCGCTACTCCCTACTGTTTAAGCCTAGGCTTAATCCTCGAAGAAGGATTGAGTTTTGACGAACTTGAACGGGTCATTATCTCTATCGCTGAAGCGTGCACGGAAGCAGGAGTTCCTGTTGTCACCGGTGATACCAAGGTGGTTCCCAGAGGCAAAGGTGATAAAATATTTATCAATACTTCCGGAATCGGTTTTGTTGACGAAAATCTGGATATTTCCTCAAAGAACGCCAAAGTAGGTGATGCGGTTATTCTTTCGGGTACGATGGGTGATCATGGCATCACAATAATGACCCGGCGTGCAGGGATTGCAATACAGGGTGATCTCCGCAGCGACACCATGCCGCTGCACAATCTTGTTGCAACTCTCTTGAGAGAACTTCCCGGTGCTGTGCATACTCTGCGTGATCCTACCAGGGGCGGTGTAGCTTCAACCTTGAACGAAATTGCCGAAAACAGCGGCTTAGGTATCGAACTTTGTGATGAGGATCTGCCGGTTCGCCCTGTTGTGCGGGCAGCATGTGAACTTCTTGGTCTGGAGCCGCTCTACCTTGCCAATGAAGGCAAATGTCTGGCCATTGTAAATGGTGAACAGGCTGAACAGGTACTAGCAGTTATGCGGTCAATGCCCGAAGGGAAAGAGGCGGCGATCATCGGTAAACTTGTGGCTGAAAAAGCTGGAAGAGTCATTATCAACACTCCTGTCGGTGGGATGAGAGTTGTTACCCCTCTGCACGGAGTCCCACTGCCGCGCATATGTTAATACGTGAGTTTTATGAAAACTAATAAAAAAATCGGCATTGCCGGCATCGGCAATTATATCTTAAGGGATGAGGGTTTTGGGGTACATGTGATCCACTACCTGCAGGAGCACTATGTCTTCCCGGACAATGTGGAAATTCAGGACATAGGAACTGCCGGAATATATATGGCTCCCTTCCTCGAGGAGTGTGATCCAATCTTTGTTGTCGATGTGGTTGATATCGAAGGTGAACCTGGCTCTTTTCACTTTTTCACTCTGGATGACGTAAAATCAGGCAACTTTCAAACCCGGATGTCTCCTCATCAATTGGGCATGCTGGAAATTATTGAAGTATCGAAACTCCGAGACGCAGCTCCCGAACATGTCGAATTTTATACAGTGATTCCTAAAGAATTGGAGGAATCGATCGAACTCTCCGATGTAGTCGAGAAAAGGAAGGTTGAAGTCGCAGAAATGATACTTTCCCGTCTGGCTGAGCTGGGTGTAGATGTTTCCAGGATGGAAAACACTCAATAATGATGGCGTGCAAAAGGCCACGAAAATTATCTATACTATGATATGCATGAAATTTCTTTAGTTCAGGGACTCTTCCAGCAATTGAAAGAACTGGCCGCCGAGAATAATGCGACGAAGATTATCAGCGTTACCATGGAAATTGGTCCTCTTTGCGGCGTGGTGGTGGATTCTTTCCAGTTTGGTTTTGATATTCTTTCCGCCGATGACGACCTTGTACATGGTGCGAAGTTGATTATCCAGGTGCCGCCGGTCGTTTATACCTGCACGAACTGTAATCATGCAGAGGTGACCGTCGGCCAAAAACCGGATGAGTGCCCTTCCTGTGGCGAATTACTGCTTATCCCTGATGGCGGCAATGATCTTGTGCTTCGTCAGATAGAAATGGAATAACAAATTATAATTCAAATAAATTGATTTAATGAGGTAATAAAATGTGTGACACTTGTGGCTGCCCCAGCCCTACAGAACATGATCATAACCATAGTCTCGATCATAACCACAGCCACAGTAAAACCGTGGATGTCCATGCCAGCCTGTTTGCTGCAAACGATGCGCTGGCCAGAGCCAATCGTGAACATTTCGACGAAATAGGAGCGGTGGCTCTCAACCTGATCAGCAGCCCGGGATCTGGAAAAACCACCCTGTTGGAACACACTATCGAGGCATTGAAAGGAGAAATGAATATCGGGGTTATTGAAGGTGATATCGAAACAGAACGTGATGCCGAGCGTATCAGGGCCAAAGGTGTTCCGGTCATACAACTCACAACAGGCGGTGCCTGTCATCTTGACGCGGCCATGACCCACAAAGGTTTTCACCGGTTGCAGAAGGAACCCGGTGGTCAAAACATTGATCTGCTTTTTATAGAAAATGTCGGCAACCTGGTCTGCCCGGCTACTTTTGATCTTGGCGAACATGAGCGGGTAGTCTTGGTATCTGTTCCGGAAGGCCCGGATAAGCCGGCAAAATATCCTAAGGCCTTTACCAGTTCACATACTTTTCTCATTACCAAAACAGATCTCCTCCCCTATTTTGATTTTCCTGTACAGGAAGCAACAGCGGACGCCCTCCGGCTTAATCCACATCTAAGAACTATGGATCTTTCATCAACGACGGGCGAAGGTATGGAGAGATGGCTTGATTATTTACGTGAACTGGTGACAAATATGAAGACCGGCAAGAAATTGTAAGAAATCATCAGCCCTTACCATTGAAAGCTTTCCGGATCAGGATAGAGTCTCCGTTAGCAGATACTCTATCCTGAACAGCAAGATTATCTTCTGAGGAGTTTTTACGACGCCATCTTATCTGCGTATGCCTGAACTGCTGTGATCGCTACCGTGTTGACGATATCCGTAACCAGACAGCCCCGGCTTAAATCATTAACAGGCTTGCGCAATCCCTGTAAGACAGGACCTACAGCAATCGCTCCAGCCGACCTCTGTACTGCTTTATAAGTGTTATTTCCGGTATTAAGGTCAGGGAAGACAAAGACTGTTGCCTTGCCTGCTACTTTACTATCAGGCATTTTAGATCTTCCAACCTCTATATCAACCGCGGCATCGTACTGAATCGGACCCTCAATTTCCAGCCCCGGATAAAGCTCTTTCGCCCTTTCCCTTGCTATTCCGGTAGCCTTTCTCACTTTTTCCACCTGGAGGCCTTTTCCTGACTGTCCGGAAGAATAGGATAGCATTGCCACCAACGGATGAATGCCAAACAACGCCGCCGTCTGTGCGGAACTAATAGCGATTTCTGCCAGCTGTTCTGCGGTAGGATCAGGATTTACAGCACAATCGCCATAGGCAAGCACCCGATCATTTAAGCACATCAGAAAGACGCTGGAAACAACCGAACAACCAGGTTTTGTCTTAATGAACTGGAAAGCGGGGCGTATGGTATCGGCAGTGGTATGAACCGCACCGGAGACCATTCCATCTGCATGCTCTTTATAGATCATCATGGTACCAAAAAAATTCAGATCAACCATGATGTCCCGAGCATTATCAAGCGTAATTCCCTTATCTTTTCTCAGCTGGTAATACGTTTCCACATATTCATCAAGAAGGATTGAAGTCCTTGGATCAATGATCGTTGCTTTATCCAAATGCAGTCCCAGACTTCTTATCTTTTCGTTTATTTTATCTTCCCTGCCAAGAAGGGTTATATCGACCACATCACGTCGCAACAGGATCTCTGCGGCTTTAAGTACCCGTTCTGTTTCACCTTCCGGCAACACGATATGTTGTCTGTTTGCTTTGGCCCGTTGGAGAAGCTGGGATTCAAACATTTTGGGGGTGACAATGGTCGTTTTACTTTTAATTATTCTGTCACTGAGCTCATCCATATTGATGTGCCGCTCGAAAACCGCCAGCGCCTGATTAATCTTTCTGGTATTATCCGGAGTAATTGCCGCATGGATGTTTTCGACCCGAATCGCCGCCTGGAAAGTATTCTCGTTTACCGCAATGATCGGAACCGGTTTTTGGAAACCTTCAATAACCTTCTGCACTGGTTCCTCCGGAACAAGTCCTCCGGTCAGCATGATTCCGGAAATGTTCGGCATAGTCAACGATTCCGCAGCAGCAAGACAGGCAAGAATGACATCTGACCGATCGCCCGGAGTGATAACTAAAGTTCCATATTCAATTCTGCCCAATAAATTTCTCAACTGCATGGCAGCAATGGTAAAACTGCGCACATGACGGGTAAGGCTTTCCTCCCCATATAAAATTTCTGCATTTAATAAGCGAGCGACTTCTCCGACGGAAGGATTGCCGAGGTTCTCATCATTTGGAATAACATAGACAAGCTTTTTCCTGTGAATATTCTCTGCGGCAAGTCTCTGTTCCATTGCCTCAACTATAGCCGGATTAACCCTGTTGATGATAGTTGCTACCGGAGCGCAACTCCGTTCAGCCAGAGACTCATAGTACACTTTTATCGAGCGAACCAACTCGTCTACCGTTTTATTTTTAGCACCGGCAACCAGGAGAAACGGGCAGCCAAGATTATTACTGATGTCTACATTTATATCAAAATCAAAAGAAGCAGTGGCTCCAGCCAGTTCGATACCTTCACAAAGCACAAAATCAGATTTCTCAGCAAGATTATTGTATTGAGACATTATACCATCATGCAGTTCGGCATTTTTACCCAATGCAATTAACTGACTGGCTTCATTGACTGTGTAAGCATACATTTCATCATAATCCGGGCACAAATGGTAATGATGTTTGATAAGATCGATAGTATTGTCATGCTCGTCTCTTGAGTGGTCTACTTCAATGAGCGGTTTGAAGAATGCGACTTTTTTGACATTTCTTGTCAGGAGTTCCATCAGGCCAAGAATGATAGCCGATTTACCACTGCGGGGTTCGGTTCCCGCTACATACAGATTATTCGCCATTAATTTTCTCTTGCACAAAATCTAAAGGAAGAGGGAGAGATGTAGTATTTCGCCCGTTTTTACAAATGTATTATATATTTTGAGTATATCATAAGGTGCTTTCCCATTCCAGACAAGTCCCTAAAAAAAGGGCGGAGTATACCCAATTCGTCAGGGATATTCCATCTTTTAACGCATAAAGACATATCCATCATCCTCTCAGAAAATAGGTCCACCAGTAAGCCAAATCATAGTAAGAGGTTATTGAAATCCCGGAATTTAGAAATGTAGAAATATTTATTCAAAAAAATGTTCATTCAATAACATTCTATGAATTTATTCATATCTGAGCAATTCAATCAACAGATGCGCTAGAGGTGTTTATACTGTAAGAATTAGTCCACATTTCAGGTCTGCCCTTTGTGATGTTTGAGCTTTTACTTTTTAACGACGATGCAATACGATAATCAACAAAAAAAAGCACCTGCAACCTCAGTCGAACACGACCATGACCAGCAATCCAGACATACCTGGAGAAACTGGCTGCTGCTGAGTATTGTTCTTCTTGTCATCCTGACGACGGCGGCGATACTCCTCGTGCCGCGGATCATTGGTTCAGACACGGTAAAACAAAAGGTAAAGGCGGTGGTTACCGAGCAAACCGGCAGCATTGTCAACTTCCAGACAATCGATTTCTCTTACCTGCCCCAGCCTGTCATCGAACTGCGCCAGGTCAATCTGGATCTCCCGGAACATGCACGGGTCACGGCTGAATCCCTGCGTATCCTCCCTAAGGTTTTTTCTCTATTGACCGGGAATCTCCAGTTAGCCCGACTGGAATTTGAGAAGCCGCAATTTAATCTGGAGTTGCCCGAATCAAAGACAGAAATCCAACCCTTTCTTCTCGACTCACTTAAAAATCACCTGACCAATGCTTTCCAACTGCTCAGTCAAACGTCTCCCGGCCTGAAGCTACGTATCAACAATGCGGCAATAACAATTGTCCAAAACCAACAAAAAGTATTCGACATTGATGGTATGGACCTTCAATTCGGTATGTCGGTTGCCGATTCTCTTACCGGGCAAGCCGATCTACAGGCGGAATTTTCTGAACTAAGCTTTTATCCCAATAGCCCCGAGGCTAATAACAGCCATCAGGAAACAATAAAAAATATCAGTCTGGAGTGTGGCTTCCAACGACAGCACGACAGGATAACCATCACTCTCGATCAACTGACTGCTGAAAAACCATTTTTGGGATTAACCGGTAATCTTGTTTTAGATCTGACTGAAACTCAGACGAACAATGTACATCTCTCCGGCAGCAATATAGATGTTGATGCAGTTCGGGCGACAGTCTTAGCACTGGCAGGTGAGAGCGTCCTCGTGAAGGAAATCTTCGATTACCTGCGCGGTGGTCGTGTATCAGAGATCAGCTTCACCTCATCAGGTGATAATCTTTTAGAATTGGGCGATTTAAATAATATTCTTATCGAAGGCCAATTGCAGGATGGCAAGATTTCAATCCCCGAGATCAAACTCGACCTGACCGAAGTCGCGGGCGAAGTAGTCATTGACCAAGGTGTACTGCAGGGAAACGGGCTTTCTGCCCGTCTTGATGATTCGACAGGATATGATGGTTCTTTAAAAATTGGACTTACCGAAGACAACAATCTGTTCCAGTTGGATCTCTTGTTGAACGCTGACATGACCAATGTCCATTCAATTCTGAAGCGTGTTATTACTCACGAAACATTCATGGCGGAGTTACAGAAAATTTCCAATGTACAAGGTACCGGCCATGGAAGGTTGGTCCTTGGAGACAGCCTGGACGACATAAACGTTAAGGTGGAGGCCAGCGAACTTGCCTTATCAGGTGACTTTCAAAGTATTCCATGGCCGATCAAAATCACCAAGGGGCAATTTGCCTTCAGCAATAACCGGATTGATCTCGGCATGCTCAGCGGTACGCTGGGACAATCCCGATTTGCCGACTTCACCTCTCGTCTTCTCTGGGAAGAAGAGCTTTTACTAGACATCAGTTCTGGCAGTTTTGACCTGAACATGACAGAACTCTATCCCTGGACCAGCTCGCTGCATGATCAGTTGGAACAAGTCCAGCAGGTCACAGGACAACTTCACTTATCAGTGGCAAAATTTAAAGGAAGACTCGATCAGCCGACTGAGTGGGATTTTACCTCAACCGGAGCTATAAAAGACCTCGCAGTTAATACGGGAATCTTCCCTGATACAATAACTTTTGCCAGCGGTGCATTTACACTCGATACAAACCAGCTGATTATTGAGAAATTTCAAACTACCGCTCAGGATGCAGAACTCCTCATGACCGCCAGTGTCAAAGGTTTCCCGCGGCAGTTCGACGGAATCGAACTTTTATTGGATGGCAGTATGGGACCACGTTCTGTTCAGTGGCTGTCAGACACACTTGAAGTGCCGGACAAATATGCGATTCACTCTCCTCTCAGCATAAGTGATGTAAAAGTCACATGGCAGCCGGATTCCACGGCTTCTTTTGACGGGACGATAACCGTAGAAGAAGGTCCTGCAGTCACCGCCGATATCGACTATCAGCCTGGGCAGCTGCAGGTCCATAATTTGTCTGTAAAGGATCAATATTCCGATGCCAACCTGAATTTTGATCTCACTCAGGATCAGCGCAGCTTTGAATTTAGGGGAAAATTGCAGAATGAGACTCTGCACTCTCTTTTTGTCGATCGTCAGTTCAGTAGTGGCCGTGTAGAAGGAGATTTTGCGCTCACTCTTCCAAGGAACCGATTATCTGAGGCCGCGGCAGAGGGGCAGCTGATGGGTAACAACCTGCCCGTTCTTTTACCATCGGGTGAGATTGCAGACATCGAGCAGATCACGCTTAACGCCAATGCAGACGGTTCGCAAATTATAGCCGATATTACCAAACTCACATGGAAAGGCCTGATTTGGGAACCTATCAAGGCTAGAGTTTCCTATAAAGATGACAGAGCCGAAATTAGATTCATAGAAGCGAAATTATGCGGGATAGACTCACTGGGGACAGTCTCTCTTACAGATAATGGATTCTCGCTTAATACGACTCTGGAAGGAAAAGACCTTGATGTTTCCACCAGCTACACCTGTCTGACCGATGGGAGAGTTAAAATGACCGGCAGCCTTTATTTTTTCAGCCGGATCACTGCCAGAGGAGAAGCGGGCGACTTGATCAAGGCATTACAGGGCCCTTTGGAGATGAACTTCAGCAACGGACTCATACAGCAGGAGAAATTGTTGGCGAGAACCCTGGAGGTTCTCAATGTTACCGAAATCGTCAAAGGCAGACTGCCGGATCTCAACACAACCGGTTTAGCTTACAAGACGATGACTCTGCAAGGTGAGTTTGACAAAGGAAAACTGATAATTAACGAATTTATCATGGATGGTGAAACCCTTCATCTGGTCGGAGAAGGTGAAATTGGATTGGAAGAACAGACAATTAACGTCCAGTTGCTGGCTGCACCGTTTAAGACTATAGACTCCATAGTAAAGAATATCCCCGGGATTAATTATCTGTTTGCCGGCAATATCGTCACAATCCCGATTAGAATTACCGGATCCTTAACCGACCCAGAGGTCGAAGTTATGGCTGCAACAGCAGTCGGCTCAAATCTTTTTAATCTGGCTGAGCGGACTATTAAAGCACCTTTCAAACTTATTGATGCAATTATCCCATGGGGTGATAAAGATGATGAATAGCCGGTTAAGAATCGTCGAAGTCCATGCTTAATTCACAATGCCATCATGAATTCTGCAACTGACGAATTAGCTCATCATTAACTTCAGCAAGAGAATTGATGATGAGGTCGGCCCGGGTAAAATCATGGTTCCCGGTAAACTCATTGGGGATCGCAATACCATACATCCCGGCATTTTTTGCTGCGTTGAGGCCGGAAGCCGAATCTTCAAAAGCGATACATTCTTCAGGTGAAACATGCAGAAGTGACTGTACCATCAGGTAAATTTCCGGATCGGGTTTCTTCTTTTCCACCATATCTCCGCCGACAACCTGAGAGAAATATCCTCCCAGTTCCTTTTCTTCAAGAATTGCCTTGATCTCGTGTTGATGCGATGAAGAAGCCACAGCCAGCTCCATTTTATCCCGATATCGGCTCAGTACCTGATGCACCCCGTCACAAAGTTGGATGCGTGGAATGAATTTCATATATTTGGCCTGTTTCTCCCGAACGAGCTGGGTAACACTCTTTTTAATACCGTCCGATTCAATAAAATCCCCAGCCACCTTTTCATTACTCGTACCGACATAGCTGAGAAAATCTTCAAAGGTAAATTCGGAAACACCATTATCCAACAGGGCCGCTTTCCATGCCCTGTGATGCAGTGGCTCAGTATTCACCAAGGTTCCGTCGAAATCAAATATTAAGGCTTTTATCATAGAATTAGTTTTGCCTGCAGATAGAATGATTGGAGCGTTGGCCTGAAAACATCGCTTGTATATTAAACAGATTAATGAATTCTGACTTATGCTTACTAGTGTTAGTATAAAAAACCGGCAGAAACCGGTATACTGCTGAGCGCAGAATCACTTATTTGTACTCTCTGTGAGACAAACTCTTAGAAACACAAAAGCTGGGTGGTTTATTCGTCGCCATCAATTGTACCTACTATAAACATAAAGGAGGCATCGATCGATATGTTTTACGCCAATTGTCGCCCCATTTTGATAGGGAGTCTTCCTCTTGAAAATCATGAAGAAGCAATGCAGCTTATT
>JBARUR010000125.1:0-2702 GCA_049645845.1 Desulforhopalus sp.
CAAAAGATTTCCGATGGTAATTCGGCCCAGGTCTTTATAGGGCCCCACGTGCAATTCCATCATGCATTCCATGACCGGCTGATAATTCAGAGGAATAGTCCAGCCCGCGTAACCCGCAGCCAGGACAGCAGGCGAATCGATCTTCATTTGAAGTAAGGCTACCGTGACCTTTTCCGCCAGCTCATCAGGCGTCGCTTTAGCTTTGGCCATTGGCCAGTCCGGGTATTCTCTTGTGGAGCAGAGATAGGGAGTCTGCAAATCGCTATCATATAAACGGGGGAAAACAAAAAAATCCTCCAGATTAATTTTACCCTCAGCACTCATGAGTTCCAGAGTATGGGTTCCCACCGTGCCGACGTCTACAAGGCCGTCGCGAACTGCATAGACAACCTCATCATGGGTTCCCCCATAGCTCAACTCTATAAAATCCTTATGAGGATCGATACCGTTTTCCTTCAGTTCCCGCCAGGCCATCAACCAGCCGCCCAGAGAACCCTCGGATACTCCCATAAAAGATTTTTCTTTCAGATCAGACAATTTTCCTATATCTGTCCGGTCTGAACGGGTGAAGAGGACACCACCGTATTTTGAATAGACCCGGCCAAGCCGCAACTCTTTTAAAGTGGCGATTCTGTTGGCACCGTATCCCTGTTCCAGTTCCACATAAAAAAACGGATTGGTCAGGATGAAATCCACTTCTGCCTTTTGGACACTGGAAATAATCCGGTCATGGCTCAACGGAAGGATTTTGAAAGTATGCCCCGGAATCTGAGCGGTAAGGTAATCTGCGGTGGGGGTCCATTTTTCTAAAGAATTTTCAACTCCCCGCACAGCAAGGACTCCGATTTTTACCAGTTTATCGGTGGCCATGGTTGGCCCTGCAGCAGCAAACTGCAACAGTAGAAAAATGAAGACTATGGAATATCGGGTAATGCCGCCGAGAATTGTGTAGATACTTCTTTTCATTTCTTCCGCCTAAACAAGGGAAAGCAACTTAAATTCAGAGGATCAATCATGCCCTCATGATGACATATTTTCCCCCTGGCGAGAATGATTCTCACAGGAACTTCTTCGAAAAATCACCATTTTCATGAAATGGATAATGGCCTCTTTTCTTCGTACCGATTAACGAAAACAGAGCAAAGTTGGGAGTGTAATTGCTCAAGCGGCAATGTATCACTGACAATAAGATTTGCCGGAATAGCTATCAAACCACCGTTCATTTCTTTCATTATCAAATCATCTAATACAAGAATCGTTTTCCGTTCAGGAATACTTGAAAGAACATTGAGTGTATTAGAAGTGTGTTCATCAAATTCCCTGACAAAAATAACCACCACGTTTGGAGAAAAAGTTAATATGCTCAGGTCGGCATAATTTCCGGCGATTGCAGTCTCGACGAGGATATTGCTGCTATCAGCAAAAAACCTGCAAATCAGGTCGAATTTATCTTCCTGGTCCTGAAATTCGGATTCATTGGGTGCGATAAACAGAATTTTTTCGGTTTTGGCAGGAAGCAGCCACGGGGAAACAGGTATGTTATGTCTGATCAAAAAAGAAACTACCTCGGCCGCATCCAGTAAATCTTCTCCCGGCCTGGCTCTCCTGAGATGATTGCCGACAAGCCATTCCTGCACCTTGTTTTTATCAATGCAGCATGCACCGGCTATCTCTTCGATCGACAGGAGCCGCTGTTCTTGTTGTCTGTTGCAATACCATACCCGGACCATGTGTATCTCCATAATAGATTCTGAATGATAACGTCATTGCCACAAAATTTTTATCTAGCCATCCGAAATTTTAGGTTTTTACGACTTTATCCTTGATTCAAGCGAAGACTACATAGTTTTTATACGCAACACGCATGCCATGGTTGTTCCTTTTATTACATTTAATAGGTTCCCTCAAAACGTGGTGAATCAGAAAGGATTTTGCTCACAGCATGGGGACTAAGAAGAGTCCCCCTTCTGGGGAATCAGCCGTAACGTCCGGAAACTTAACACCCTGTAAAAATAACTGACACTGCACCAATACCCGAAAGATCATTTTTCCACCAATAACAAGAGTTCTGGATTGTGAATTAATTGATCAAAATTTCGAAGGCTAAACAAAAGGAATTACTGGCACATGCTTTGCTCCTCAAAATATGACGAAGGCAATACTATGATCGGAAACTCCACGAGGGAGACAAGAAATGCAATCTATTGCGCTTTTCCCATGTTCATATACCGATGAAGCCGGAATTATAGGTGAGTTATCGAACTCACTCCATTTGCGGGTATATACAGATGAAATGCTCTTTTACGATGTTTCACAACAATTCGGAATACAGATAGACAAGCTCAAAAGAATACTCTTCAGCTTGCCGATGGAATTGAACCGATACAAACTTAAAAAAGAACAATATGTTAATCTTCTTAAATGTACGCTTGAAGCGCGGAGAAGGTTAACTCCGGGAAGATGCATTTTTTATGGATTGCATACCTCTCTTCTTGATCAGAAAAATGACCGGGTTTTAAAGGTACTGGTTTTCGATGACGAAAAAGGCAGAGTACGAAGGGCGATGCAGCAGGAAAGGTTTAATGAGGCTACAGCGCGAGATTATATTAGACGGCATGACAAAAAAGTCACAGAATGGACGCAGTTATTATTTAATAAAAACCCATATTCCCAATCGCTGTATAATCTGGTAATTCTGTGGA
>JBARUR010000126.1:0-6143 GCA_049645845.1 Desulforhopalus sp.
GCGCGCCATTTCGTTATCTCTTCCTGAGCAAAGGAGATGCCAGATTTAAAATTCCGGTTAAGCAATTGATATAAAATGAAAAATACTAAGAAAAAGTGACATATTAAAAGTGTCGATCGGGCGGAAACGCCCAGGTGAAAAATCAGGAAACCTAGTAATGCCCCGAATTTATGATACTTTGTCCTTCGGGCGTTTCCGCCCGTAGTGGGCGTTTTTGCTCTTTAGGGAAGGAGGGTTTTTCGAGAAAGTGCTCTTCGGGAAATACCCAATAGCTTGGCAGCTTTGGTCCGGTTGCCATGTGCCTGCTGCAGCGCGTGCGAGATCAGCGAGCTTTCAAGACGTTGCACCGCCTGAGGAAGATTAAATTGCATTCCCATTGAGTTCTGTTCAACAGCGGGGTCGGCTGAGAGGAACTCGAGCCGGCCCAGCGCCAGATAGCGTTGGAGAACATTTCGTAACTCGCGCACATTGCCCGGCCAATCATATTCCATGAGAATATCCATAATATGGCCTGGGATGTTGGTGGCAGTCGCCGGCGGAGACATCTTTTGGACAAAATGATCGACCAACAGGGAAATATCCTGCTTGCGCTGACGTAGTGGTGGTAAGCGAATCTGGATAACCTGAAGGCGATAGAAAAAATCATTGCGCATCAGGCCGCTACTGACTTTTTCACTCAAGGAAACATTGGAGGCTGTGATGATGCGAAAATCCGACTGGCTCGTCTTGGTGCCGCCAACCGGTCGGTAGCCACTCCCTTCAATGGCTCTCAATAGCTTGGCCTGCATATTGATGGTGAGTTCACTTACTTCATCGAGGAACAGGGTACCGTGGTCCGCCAGGTCCAGATAACCGGCAGAGTCTGTATGGGCACTGGAGAAAGCACCTTTGCGGTGGCCGAAAAACTCCCGTTCGAAAAGAGATTCAGGGATTGCGCCGCAGTTGACAGCAACAAAGGTCTTGTTTTTTCTAGGGCTGTGCTCGTGGATGGCCTGTGCCACCAGCTCTTTGCCGGAGCCGGATTCGCCGAAGATAGCCACGCTTGCATCGGTGGCGGCCGCTTTCATGATCAGTTCGTATACCTCTTGCATAATCGGCGAACGACCAAGAATATTGCCAAACCGATAGCGTTCTTTCAAAGAAGCACGTAAAACACGATTTTCATCGTGGAGCTGGTCAGCCATGCTTTGCGCCGCAACCTGCTGTTCTTTGATTTCTGTGACATCTTTAAAAGTAGACAGGAGCGCCGGATGACCCTTGAAAGTAATCGGACTATGGCAGACCTGTATCCACAAAGTTTTTTCAGGACGAGAGAAACGATGTACCTTGTCAACCTTATCTTTGGTGCAGCTGCCGCTGTATTCCCGGTACATTTGCTTGATTTCGTCGACCTCGCCAGTGCTGGGACTGAGTAGCTGGTTGTCGATAACGGCCTTCGCTGATGATATATTGAACATTTTACAAAATGCAGGGTTCACATAGCAAAATCGTGCATTTTGGGCCAATACGACGCCGTCGGTAACCTGTTCCGTCAGGATGCGATATCGTTCTTCGCTCTCTTTTAACGATTCCTCAGAAAGTTTCAGCCATAGAACCTTGCTTAAACGTTCGCTGATGGCCTGTAGGAGGTGGGATTCTTCCTCAAGAAATAAACCACTGTTGCCAGCTGAGGGTGGCTGAGTGTAGAAAACATCAAGATCCCCTACATGCTGCTCATTGAGCATGATTTTGGTGTTTCGACACCATTCGGTCCGTTTAAAATTAGCAGAGACATATTCTTGACCATCCAGCTTGATACAGGAGCAGGCCAGCTCTGGATACTGCAACGCAGCAGGAATAAGTTCAACTGCGCGAGACAGAATCCATTCCAGAGTTGCGTCCTGATTTTCAAGAAGGCTGGAGATACTGTAGAGACAATTAAGTTCCTTAATTCTTTCGGTCAGGGCATTAGGGGCAGCATAGATGGGCGGAAGTTTGCAGAATTCCCCGCAGATTGTTTTATCTTCGATTGCCTTTGTCGGCTTTGTGGCATCTATAGGCTTCATGTATCCTTCCCTTCACCGGGAGATAAAATCGTTACCAAAAAAAAATCTATATTTGGTAGTTTTTGTCAGTATGATTTAAGGGATAAACAATCTATAATTGTACAGTATTTAATAATAAATTGCAGCCCATAAGCCGCTTAATGCCAGGTTGATCTTGCCACATCGAAGGTCTAAATATTTTGGAAATCATCTGACTGTAGATTTCTACTGTTCTTGTAACTCCTACTCGCCTAATTGCCTAACAGAAAATAGGCCAAATGAGATCATACCTTTCCATGATAATGACATGTCACTGGTGGTTTGAATTCTCATTTTTATTTGTTAGGCAGATGGCAAGAGAGGAGACGATAAGCCGATGAACAGATGCTCCATTTTAAGGAATACCGCTTCGCTCAATTGTGGTTGGAAAGATCGTTGGATTTTCCCCCAGATCTAAACGAACCCAGTAGACCAAAAAGAGCATAAACTATCCTCCCCCCTGCATGAAGAACACTGCTGGAGCTTTATTGCATGGTAAACTACCACGAAATCCTGTGGTGGGTTATGTAGTTTTGTTTAGAGAGCCCCAACCTTGATAAAGCGGTAGATTTTCGCCGCACGTTATTTGGGATGATCATAGAAAGTTGGCACTGCTACCCGGTCATTGAGCACATTCGTGTGGAAATAGGCGTTAATCGACGCATTATCTCATAAACAATTCTTTAAATTTCTAGACCCAATAAAAACGCTGCATATGCCTGAATGTACGAATGTATTTAAGGCCCATCCGGAATTTCGCACGAATCCTTGCGGCCCCCCTTATATTGCCTGTTTCGATAGTTATTTTTCCCACCCCTCCGATCGCATCCCGTGCATTGACGCAAAGATTAGCAAGGATCTGGTCGACTTGTGAAGGATCCATATATACACTCCACAAATTGTCTCCTGGCAGCCAGGCAAGATCAATATCCTCTCCGATAAGTCTGCGAAGCATGTTGAGCATACCTTCCATGGTCGTATTAAAATCGAGGACCTCTGGACTGATCGTCTGCTTGCGGGCAAACGCCAACAGTTGTCGGGTAATATCAATGGAACGCTGGGATGCCTTGAGGATCTCCATGAGATCCTTATGCAATGGCTCACCTTCTGTAGTGTATTGCAGGGCCATTCCGGCATACCCGGTAATTACAGTGAGCATATTGTTGTAATCATGAGCTACACCACCGGCAAGCAGTCCGATGGATTCCATTTTCTGGGCCTGTGTTAACTGTTCGCGAAGATTCTCATGCTCTCTCTCAGTCTTTTTGATTTCGGTAATATCCTCCACAACGGAAATAAAGTAATCTGGCAGTCCTGAGGATTTTCGAACTAATGCTACGGTGAGATTAACCCAAATTTTTGAGCCATCCTTTGCTAGATATCGCTTTTGCATTGAGTAGTGGTCAATTGTTCCATTTAACAATTGTTGAACGTGTTCAAGATCTGTGGCCAAATCCTCAGGATATATGACTTCCTTTAAGGTACTCTTCAACAATTCTTCTTTGCTATACCCAACGATCTCACATAATTTTTTATTTACTCTGAGGAAATTTCCATCAGGAGCGATATGAGCAATTCCGACTGCAGCTTGTTCGAACGTCAATCGAAAACGCTCTTCGCTTTTTAGCAGCGCCTTCTGTGCTGCTCGCTCATCCGTCTGATCCCTGAACACCAGCACGACTCCTATGATTCTACCTTCATCATTGAAAATAGGCGCACCGCTGTCTGCAATAGGTCGTTCTGTTCCGTCCATAGCGATAAGAAGAGTGTGATTAGCCAAACCAACCACTGCTCCTTCGCGTAGCACCTTAACTGCTGGATTTTCAACTTTTTCTCGTGTCTCCTCATTTACAATACGGAAGATCTCTATCAACGGCTTGCCGCAGGCCTCATCATTGCTCCAACCTGTGAGGGTTTCGGCAATGGGATTGAGTAATTCCACCACACTCTGTTCATCAGTGACGATAACTGCGTCACCAATGGCTTTCAAAGTAATGCTGTGGCGTTTCATATTTGCAAGTAGCTCAGATTCAGCATGATAAAGCGCCTTATAATGCACCTTCTGTTCCCTCTGCCGAAAAAACAATCCAGCAGCTCCAGTGAAAGCAGTCAATCCCAAAAGAAATGACAATATGAGAACTGATCGGAAGCGCCATTCGGAATAGGCCTCTGTCACATCGACCTTGGCTACCATGAACCAGGGCGAACCTGGTATAGGTAGGATGACCGAAGCCACTTCGACACCTCTATAGTCCTTCCCTAGAACGAAGCCTCTTTTCCCCTGTATGGCCATAACGGCCGGATTATCCGTTTGGTTCAGGGGAAGGCGCAGACTGAGGGCTGTTCCAGATTGATGACGCAAATCGTTGAGAAAAAGCACATGATCACCATCAAGCTTTACAAGATAGGTTTCGGCAGTCTGGCTTGGCGTTGGCCAAAACTGGATCAGTGGGTAAAGAAATTCTGACGCATCGGTAACCAGGACAAGAGCACCGATAGCCTTTTGTGCTTTTTCGTCACCGACCAAAATTGGGGCGACGACGGAGATATGTTGCGGCTGGCCATCTGACTCTGCTTGTATGTCTGTAAGCTCAGGTTTATGTGTGTACAATGCCGAGTAAATAACTGTTTTGTAATCATTTTTATGAGCAATGTTCTCGGAGAGGTCTAGGAGTATTTTTCCATACGGATCAACCAAGAGTATGTCTGTACAGCTATGTTGTTTTGCTAGGTTGTGGAAACGCGTACGCAGGTCACTGGTGTTGTCAATATTTGGGTTAGTTAAGAAACGAGTAATATTCTCTATTAGAAAAGATTGACTCTGAATCGCTACAGCGTAATTCAATTGGTCATTTCGCCACCTAGTAATCTGATCCACCTTTAGTCGTGCAATAGATATCAGATCTTCTTTGACCTTCTGCTGAATCGCCTGTTCCTGAATATGATAGAACCAAATGCCGCCTGCCAATAATGTCATCAGCACCAGCGACATCAGGATTTTTATCCAAAAGATTGAGGGACTTAGATAATCTTTCATGTGGTGCCTCAAACAAAATCTGAATGTTGTTTTTCGAGAACCGCGTAGCGATTTCCTCTAGGTGTATTGTAAAGCTGGGATGAACTTAGGAATCAAACAGTGAGTAGGTAATTTCCGTTCGAGGAGATCAAAGAAGGAGAGGATACCAATAACAATATAACAAAAAAAACAAATTACGGATAGAAGATACTCCTGAAAATCTATAAATTTAGATTGCAAGACCAGCCTCATCAAAATAGATTTTCACTTCAGATTGATCTTGCTACTGTTCCACGAAGGAAATCACAGTAAACTTTAAGAAATTGAGCTAGGTCAAGCCACAGGAAATGCAGTAAAGTTCTTACGCCCCTTTGTTAACCTTGCCAGCAATTTTATGAAAAAAACTGATTTCCGTAGCATTATTTTTCTTATGTTTTCAAGTAAAAAAAGGCGATGCTTCCTACAATATCGGACAAAGAAGAGATGATAACATCAGAAAAAACCAAGAATCCAAAAAGCTTCTCCAGAGTAGACAAAGATAAAAGACCTTTCCGCGTATATACATTTTGAATATAGGCCTTTTGGCCGATATGGCTCTATGGCAAGACAAAACTAATCCCGCAGCATCAAATAAGATGCTGCGGGATTAGTCTAAAATCTGACGGCAAGAAGCAGGCTTTTATAACTATATTTTGAAATTACCTACAATTTTATTGAGTTCTGTTGCACGAGCAAGCAGATCATGAGCACTGTTTTTCACCTCAGTGCTATTGCCGGATATTTTACCGGAAGCAACCGATACCTCAGCAATATTTTGTGAGATTTCTATTGCAACAGTTGAGCTTTGGCTCACATTCTCATTAACTTCCTGAATCCCCTGACTGGCTTGAGAAATATTGTTGGCAATTTCTCTGGTTGCGGCTGTCTGTTCCTCAACTGCTGTTGCAATTGTGGCGACAATTTCATTAACACCGCTGATAATCCGGGAAATCTGGTCGATTTCTCCGCCTGTTGTTTTGGTGGTTCTCTGCACATCATCAATAAGGGTTTTAATATCAAGAGTT
>JBARUR010000127.1:0-4020 GCA_049645845.1 Desulforhopalus sp.
CCCAAATTTGCAGAGGCTCTTTCGCCACTGGCAGCTGATGCATTAGCACCACGAATCGTACGGGAAATGCTTACAGCCGGAAGCGCCGCCGGGGTTGGTCCCATGGCTGCTGTGGCCGGAGTAATTGCCGAGTATGTCGGCAAAGGTCTTTTACAGGCCGGATGCCGGGAAGTGATGGTGGAAAACGGCGGTGATATATATATTAAGAGGAAAGGGGACTGTGTCGTGGCTATATTTGCGGGAGAGTCTCCACTGAGTCTGCGGGTAGGGTTGAAACTGGCAAGCGGCAATACGTCTATGGGTGTGGGGGTTTGCACTTCTTCGGGTACGGTCGGCCATTCCTTGAGCTTTGGTTTGGCCGATTCGGTCACGGTTGTGGCCGGATCGACAGCCCTTGCCGATGCAGCGGCAACCCGGCTTGGTAATGAGGTCGGCATGAGTGCAGGCGGTGATAGCGGAATTCAACGAGCACTGGAAATAAGCCGCGAGATTCCTGGTATTTTGGGGGTTGTGGCAATATGCGGAGAAAAAATCGGAGCTGTTGGGGGTGTTGAACTTACCCCCGTGTAATCCTGGTAGTTAACTACGGCAACTCAACTGAGAGGACAGGTCAATGACCGACAACAGACAGGGGTACGAGAAAAAGGATTTGCGGCAGGTTGATCGTCGGAATCTCATTTTTTACCTGCGCGTTTTTGATGGAATGAGCCATAAGATTCTTGGTCATGCAGTCAATATCTCAGAAAAAGGTGTTATGCTGATCTGTGATGACCCGGTTGAGGTGGATAAGGATTTTCGTTTGCGGATGCATCTGCCGAGTCTGATGAAAGATACAGATGAGATTATTTTTTCCGCTACCAGTAAATGGTACAAGAAAGATGCCGATCCCAAATTCTATCTGGCCGGCTTTCAGATTGAAAAGCTTGAGCCGGTTAATGAGAAAGTCATCGATAATCTTATCAAAGAATTCAGCTATAAAGCTGCAAAATAAATGGAAATGACATTGAATAATACCATCTCTCTTCCCAGCTTTAAAGCCTACGACATCAGGGGAAAAGTACCGGATGAACTGAATCCGGAATTGGCTGAGAAAATCGGGCGAAGTTTTGCTGCGGTATACAACCTTAAAAAAGTTGTTGTCGGTTGCGATATCCGTCTTTCCAGTGAAAATCTTGTTCGGGCGCTGACTTCCGGCTTGAGAAGCATGGGCGCGGAAGTCCTTGATCTTGGACTGTGTGGAACGGAGGAGATTTATCACGCTGCGTTCAGTATGGAGGCGGAAGGGGTGGATGGCGGAGTGATTGTCACCGCAAGCCATAATCCCGCTGATTATAATGGCATGAAACTGGTGGTCAAAGGGGCACGTCCGGTGACTGGGGAATCCGGATTAAAGGAGATGTCCCGAATGATCATCGCAGATAGCCTGCCCGAGCCTGCAGCAACACCCGGAAGTCTTAAGCGTTTCGACAATAAGGAAAACTATATCCGGCATCTGCTTGGTTATATTGATGTGAAAAATCTCAAGCCCCTGAAGATTGTCGTCAACAGCGGCAATGGCTGCGCCGGTGCGATTATTGATTTGCTGGAAGCGCATCTGCCTTTTGAATTTATTAAAGTTTATCATGAGCCGGACGGAACTTTTCCCCATGGTGTTCCCAATCCGCTGCTGCCGGAAAAAAGGGCGGAAACTTCGCGAATGGTGCGTGAGCATGGTGCCGATCTTGGCATTGCCTGGGATGGAGACTTTGACCGCTGCTTTTTCTGGGATGAGAAGGGCGACTTTATTGAAGGGTATTATGTGGTCGGGCTGCTTGCCAAAGAGATGTTGAAAAAGGAACCCGGGGGCAAAATTCTTTATGATCCTCGTTTGACCTGGAGTACGGAAGAGCTGGTGTGGCAGGCGGGAGGAATCCCGGTTATGACCAGAACCGGCCATGCTTTTATCAAGGAGCGGATGCGCCAGGAAAATGCCATTTATGGTGGTGAGATGTCCGCGCACCACTATTTCAGGGACTTTGGGTATTGTGACTCGGGGATGATTCCTTGGCTGTTGGTCGCTTCGCTCCTCTCGGAAGAAGGGAGAAAACTGTCCGAACTGGTGAAGGACCGTGTGGCTGCTTTTCCGGTATCAGGGGAAATCAACAATCGAGTGGATGACCCGGATGCGATTATCGTCCGGATAGAAGAAGAATACGCAGCGGGAGAAAAGGATTATACGGATGGGCTTTCAATTGCCTTTCCTGAGTTTCGTTTCAATATTCGTAAGTCGAACACTGAGCCGCTGCTTCGTTTGAATGTTGAAAGCAGGGGAAATGTGCAGCTTTTACAGGAAAAGACTGACGAATTATTGTCTCACATATTAAGGGTTTGATAGTGGTTTGATGGTCGTTAAAATTATAAAATCATGCAGCAAATAAGGGGAATCAGGTGGGCAGGATACAACCGATTATTTTGGCAGGAGGTACGGGATCGAGACTTTGGCCCTTGTCCAGGGAGCTGTATCCCAAACAGTTGCTGCGACTGACAAACCACACTTCGCTATTGCAGACGACCCTGCTCAGGGTCCATGGATTGCCGGATGTCCTGCCTCCGATCATCGTAGTGGGGGAGGATCATCGGTTCATCACCCAGAGTCAGGTGGAGGAACTGGATTCGTTTGAGGAGTTTTCCATACTGCTTGAGCCTGTCGGGAAAAATACGGCCCCGGCGATTTGTGGAGCGGCAGAATTTTGCCGGCAGCTGGGGGAGGATGTGGTGCTGCTGGTTTTGCCTGCTGACCATGTCGTGATGAATGCAGAAAAGTTTGAAGAAGCTGTTCTGCGGGCGGCTGAACTTGCTCTTAGCGGGGCAATAGTGACCTTTGGTATCAAACCGACAGGTCCTGAAACAGGTTACGGCTATATCGAGCAGGGTGAAGAAAATCGAGTAGTGTCTTTTAAGGAAAAACCGGACCTTGCGGTTGCAGTGGAATACCTCGCCAAAGGGAATTATTTCTGGAACAGCGGCATGTTTGCCTTTACCATTAAAACTTTTTCTCAGGAAATGGAAAAGTTCGCGCCCGAAATGCTCGCCTGCATGGCCGCATCGGTTGAAAAGGGTGCGAGGGACGGGTGTTTTTACAGGTTTGATAAAAGCACGATGGTCAAGTGCCCGAGTGATTCGATAGATTACGCCTTGATGGAAAAGACATCTATTGCCGCGGTTGTTGCCGCCGATCTGGGCTGGAGCGATATCGGTTCATGGCAGGCCTTGTGGAACGTCTTGGAAAAAGACGAGGAAGGAAATGTTTCCAGAGGCGACGTCCTGCTTGAAGATACCAAGAATTGCCTTATCAAGTCGGAGAACAAATTGGTCGCCACCGTTGGTATGGAAGATACCTTGGTGGTTGAAACCGCCGATGCTATCCTTGTTGCTCCACTGTCGAGGTCGCAGGATGTGAAGAAGGTGGTTAATCGCCTGAAACTAGAGAAGAGAAAAGAATTTAGCCTGCACACGACGGTCTATCGTCCCTGGGGCAGCTACACTGTACTGGAAGAGCAGCCACGCTTTCAGATCAAACGTATCACTGTCATACCCGGCGCAAAATTGTCTTTGCAGATGCACCATCATCGTCATGAACATTGGGTCGTGGTATCGGGAACAGCCCGGATCACCAATGGTGACGAACAGATTTTGCTCCATGAAAACCAGTCGACCTATATCCCGGCAGGTACCCCGCACCGGTTAGAAAATCCTGGGGTTATTGCCCTGGAACTTATCGAGGTCCAAAACGGCAGTTACCTCGGAGAAGATGATATTGTACGATTTGATGATGTGTATGGTCGGCAGGGGGAGAAAAATTAGTATATCGATTGTAAGCCTGTGGGATGGCTGTTGGATGGAATAACCTGGAAAACGGAATTGCAAAAGGGCAGGTTTGGAACCTGCCCCTACGTTGCCTTCGACTGAATTACCAGGTTAAAACCGAAAGTTCAATTGTTTAACGGCTTATGATTTAACTGAGAACCGGAGCCTGTTCCA
>JBARUR010000128.1:0-1603 GCA_049645845.1 Desulforhopalus sp.
GCCAGCAGTTATCTGAAGTGCAAGGACAAGAACCTCAGTCCGGAAGAACAATTCAACGCGTATCAGGATTTCCAGAACGGCCATCGTTCCCTACCCTGGAAGATCGAGCTGCAGGCTCAGCCGGTGGATAAAATCCTATCCTTCTGTGATGATCGGCCGGAAAGCAGATTACCCGGAGGTGAAAGGGTAGCAGCTCTGCTGGCCGGAATTGATACCCAGGATGACGGTATTTTTTATTTGTCTCTTTGGGCCATTGGTTACGGCTTTAAAAATGAGCAATGGCTGGTCTTGAGAAAGCCGCTCGATTCTTTCGAGGCGATAGCAGAAACCCTCTGGGGCAGTGAATATTTTGACGTGGACGGTCAGCTCTATCATGTCGAGCATGCCTTCATCGATATGCTTGGCCATCGGACCAAAGAGGTTCTGGAATTCTGCATCCAATATGAAGGACTCATCACTCCGGTATTTGGTTCAAACCGGCCGATGAGCCAGCCTTATGTTTTCAGTCAAAAAGAATATATGCCGGGCACGGATCAAGTGATCCCCGGCGGTGGTGTTCGAGCTATCCGGATGAACACCAAATTTTTTAAAGATAATATGGCAATCAAACTCTCCCTGGCGCCGGATACGCCGGGCTGCATCCATCTTTATAGGGATGTGGGTGAAGATTATTGCAAACAGCTGATCTCTGAGGCCCGCGATGAAAAGGGCGTATGGAAGCAGATCGGCAGCAGGGCCAATCATTATTGGGATAATTGGGTGGCGGTATGCTGCCTGTCCGAATACCTGGGAGTTAAGCACCGGATAAAGCCGGATCAACAAGGCGATGTGGAAGTGGAAGATAACTGTGTGGTAGTGGCAAATTCGCAATTTATGGGAGGTTGATGGTGGCAAAGCAAAGTGAAAAAATACTGGTGACCATGGAAGATATTGCCTCCTACACAGGCCGCAATAAGAAGACGATCCTCGAATGGATCGACACCATGAACTTCCCGGCAGTCAAAGTAAACGGTCGATGGACTGCAAACACAGAGCTTATTGATAGCTGGCATAAGCTTAGTATCGAAAATTCGACATGTAGAGGGGCATAGCCATGGAACCAAATATGACCGAAAATATCCTCCCGACTCACAAATGCAAACCTGGCCATTGTCTCTGTAACGCTATTGATACCCTCGCCGATCCGCCGGAGGTTGGGCGCAGAATCCAGGCTTACTCATATGTTGATGGTTGGGAGTTTATCACCTGGCATAACGGAGACCAAAATTATTATAGCTGCTGGCGACCAGACATGGACCCGCATCCGTGCCAGACAGTTAGCGGAGATGTTCCGATTCCTGAAGGGGAAAGATGATGAGCATCGTAGATACGAAAGTAGTATTATACAACAATATCAAAAGGATGACGAGTAACAGATTAGCGTGTTGGATGGATAGCGATTAAAGATTTAGGGGTTGGGTCTAATGGGCTTGACGCATAACGTGGAGCTAACCGGCGAGCTTCAGCGAGTCCGAGTTTAGCGTTTGGTTAGCCTATTGTGGTATTTTTTTTTCGATTAAATATTCAACTCGACATCTATCAATTTCACTTCTAGCTTTTATAC
>JBARUR010000129.1:0-8661 GCA_049645845.1 Desulforhopalus sp.
ATAACTTTATGAAATAAATGATAAAAATAGGAATCAAGGTGTCCTCGCTGAAATGACCATCATTTCAATAGGATAGCTCAACTCGCAACATAACAGGAATAGTCTTAAATTTTAAAGTTTAGCTGAAAATCATACTTGCCAGTTAACATCTAGAGCCCGCAAGCAACTTTCCTACATCCTTATAAAAAATGGGATCTCTCGCGGCCGAACCACACACCCATTTCAAAGACAGCAAGTTGTGTAACATTTCTTTTATCCAAAATGCGCCGTTTCGATATCCCTTAAATAAGTTAATGGGCTTCTCTAACTTTGACAGTCAGATTTCTTCTGGTGTAAGGTTTTTGCATGAGATGGATATCGCCATCAAGAAACCCATGGTGAAAAATGGCTTGTATTTATTTCCTTGACAAAGAGTCTTCATTCGACCGACACTTTAGAACAATCTCTTAATTTCTCCCTCAATTAATTAACAGGACAGTTCCATGAAAGATATCAAGATCGGAATTAAATTATTCGGTGGTTTTCTCATAACTGCTTTGATCATCTTGCTGGTAGGGCTTCTTTCGATCTTGCAGCAGGGCAAACTGGCCAAAGAAACCGAGCAGCTCGGCGAGGAGGAACTCTCTGCCGTACAGGAAATCCTCACGATCAAGAGCCAGGCCGCCTCCATCGCTTCTTCCATGCGAGGCCTACTGACACCCTATGCCTCCAAGGAACATCTTGAAGATTCATACCGGGAGCTACTTGAAGCTCGAAAAATCTACGGCGCAGCCAAGGAAAAATTTTCGACCCTACCTATCATGAACGACGTCAAGACGGAATGGCAGGATTTCAACACGCATATCGGACAATGGGTGGTGGTTAATAACGAGGTAGTGGATTTTTCCAAGCAGCTGCTTGCAATGGATACGACCAAGCCGGAAATACTCAAGCAACATATGGCCGGCTTCGAGATCGCCCATAATGTCCTGCTCGCCAATACCGGAAAAATGCTGCTTCTCGATATTCCTTTTGATGGAGGTACCGACGACACCGCCTGTACCCTGGGTAAATGGATGCAGAACATGGACACCACCAATCCCGAGATTGTAGCTTTGGTCAAATCCCTTAAACCGGTACATGCCGACCTGCATAACAGCGTTAAAGAGATCAAATCCCTGGTGGCCAGTAGCGACCACTACCAGGCAAAAGAAATCTACCAGACAAAACTGTTCCCCGCTTCGGAACAGGTCTTTTCCCATGTGAATAAAATGTCGGCTATCGCCGACAGTGCAGTGGATAAATTTTTAAAAATGAACACCCTTCTGCTTGAGGAGGGTGAAACGCTGCAAAACGAGACCTTTGCGGCTATCGACACAATCGTACAGATCGCGGAAAAAAGAGCGGAGGACAGAATTCAGAGCGCCCATGACATCGCTGACCGTGGTCGCTTGATCACCACCATCTGTCTGGCGGTCGGCGTCCTTCTGGCTATTTCTTCCGGTTTTGTTCTTACTCGGGTTATCACCGGGCCTCTGTTTAAGGGTGTGGGTCTGGCCAAGGCGATGGCTGATGGGGATCTCACCCAAACGATGGATGTCAACCAGAAGGATGAGATCGGCGTTCTCGCCGCTTCTCTCAACGAGATGGCGAAGAACCTGCGACGGATGTTCGGCGACATAAGCACCGGCGTGTCGCAGGTCGACAATTCGTCCGTTCAGCTGGCCGCAATCGCCAACCAGATGTCCAGCGGGGCGGACTCGACCGCTTCCCGTTCCGGCCTCGTCGCCACCGCCGCCGAAGAAATGAGCGCCAATCAAGCATCGATTGCCGCCGCCATGGAACAGGCTTCGATTAACGTCAATATGGTTGCCGCCGCTGCCGAAGAGATGTCTGCCACCATCAACGAAATTGCCAGAAACTCCAGCGAAGCCAAAAACATCACCAGCGTCGCTGTAACGCAGTCACGCAGCGCTTCCGACAGAGTGAACGACCTCGGTAAGGCCGCCAACGAAATTAACAAGGTGACTGAGGTCATAACCGAAATCTCCGAACAGACCAACCTGCTGGCCCTCAATGCAACCATCGAGGCAGCCCGGGCGGGTGAAGCGGGCAAAGGTTTTGCTGTCGTTGCCAACGAAATCAAGGATCTAGCGAAACAGACGGCGGCGGCGACTCTGGATATCAAGACGAAAATCCTGGGCGTGCAGGAAGCCACCGGCATCACAGTTAAGGAGATCAACGATATAGGAAAAGTTATTGCTGATGTCGACAAGATCGTCGCTACCATCGCTGCGGCGGTAGAAGAACAGACCGCCACCACTAAAGAGATCTCCATGAATGTCAACCAGGCTTCCCAAGGGATTGCCGAAGTCAATGAGAACGTGGCCCAGAGCTCGACGGTTTCCTCGGAAATTGCTTCGGACATCGCCGAGGTAAACAGAAGCGCCAACGAGATGAGTCAGGCCAGTAGCCTGGTCAAATCGAGTGCCGAAGAACTGTCCGGAATTGCCGATAAACTTAAACAGATGATGACCAAATTCAGAACCTGAGCCCAAACAACTGACGGGAAACCCCTGGGAATCGCCACGCCGCGCTTCCCAAGGGCCATGTCCGGCTGCGATTACCGGCCGAAACGTAAAGGGAGTTCAGATCATCTTTACCAATATCCTTGCTGACGTTACATGCGCTTTCTCAGGGAATGGTGACTATGTCTCCGGTTCCTGCAAGTGGAGGTTTGCCCTTTCATTCTCTTGTCCCATTCGATTAAGTAAGAATGCATTGAAACATTTTCTGTTCTTTGTATTGGAGTAATTGTATGCGCTGGTAGGCCTCTTCGGATTCCTGATAATTCAGTAAGGCCAGAGCTGATAATAATGGCGAAGAAAAGTATGGCAGCAGTCACTTAACAGTCGTGTGCAGCAAAGACTTTGAAGGATCATTTGGAATGTTCCGTTTTTGCATGAGACGTTGGTCTGTTCGACTTCTCATTGCGGGATTGTTTCAGACATCATTCATTTGAAATTGCCAAACAGTATCTCGCCAAATTCTTAATAGTTAAAAATTAAACCTTCTGACTGCCCCATTTTTGTGTAACATAAACTAGTTTCACACCCTTATTCTCCTCTATGATCTCAAGTGAAAGCGGGTGCATCTCCTTCTTACACTTTTCAAATGCCAAACAATAATGGATGATGGCAGCAGGAACAATCAAGAATCTAAAATACTCCATTATTCACAATATCTTCTGAGATAAATTCGAATTTACAAAGAGAAGAATTGCTCCTTTTCTGGAGTAATAATGGTCTATTCTCAAGGTCCAAATGAACAGGAATAGTGTAAATTTTCAGATTTACTTAAATGGTTAATCTTGCCAACTATACCCTCTATCTCCTTGAGGTCTGACAACCTTGGCACCTTTACCCTTGCAACGTTGATTTTTCCATATTAACATATTTTAGCTTTATGCTTGTCCAATTTCTCAACGGTATTTGTCATTCTTGAAACAACTATTTATTGTGCGATATGTGCGATAGAAGTGGAGTAAGTTTTTTGACTTTTTCACGTAATCCAATAAGATATTGATCTTCCTAATATCTATTCTTCTTTTCACTCGCACTTACTACTATTCCTCCATGGACATCATAGACGAAAGAAAACAGCTGGTCGAACACATCTTGAGTGGGGATCGGGACAACGCAATGTTACTTCTGGAGAAACGGGCAGAACGTTTTCACTGGAGAGAAACGATAGTAGAACTGCTCGAACCAGTTCTCGATGACATAGGAAAGCGTTGGGCTGAGGAAAAAGTTAGTTTAGCCGCTGGTTATTTAGCAGGAAAAATCGCTGAGGATGTACTTATTAAAGCAGTCAAAGTCAACGAGGCTATTCCTCAAACTAAAGGCCCTATAGTCATAGGTAATGTTGAAGATGATTACCATTCACTTGGTAGAAAGCTGGTGGTTCTCTTTCTCCGAACAGCTGGCTGGCATGTAATCGATCTTGGTAATGATGTACTTGCAGGAGAATTTGTTGCGGCTGCAATCGAAAACAGGGCAAAAATAATCGGCGTTTCGGCCATGATGCTCACTACCGCTGAAAATATCTCAAAGATTCGCACAGAAATGGAGCGATTCGGAGTTGCCGACAAAATCAAATTGGCAGTAGGGGGGGCGATCTTTAAAGTAAGACCTGAGTTGGTTGAAGAGGTCGGAGGCGACGGCACTGTAGCCAATGCTGTCGATGTTCCAAAACTCATGGAGCGGTTATTGAAAGAATGATGGAAGATATGACTTCATTGGAACGAATTGCTGCAGCTCATAGAGGTAATCCACAACCGCGGCCGCCGTACACTTTTACCCTGAGCCTCTATGGCGCAAAACTGATCGAGTGCCCCCTTACCGAGTACTACCGTAATCCTCAATGCTACGCAGAAGGACAAGATGCTGTAGTCGATCTCTGTTCTCCAGACATTCTCTTCTCACCTTTTGCTGCAGGCTTGGAAGCCGAGGCTTTTGGCAGTGAACTCAAATTTTTTTCGAACTATCCTCCGAATGTCCGTAAACCTGCGGTCCACTCGGCAGACGAATTTCTCAATTTATCAATGCCCGATGTAGATAGCGACCCAAGCCTATGTTATCTTCGGGAAAGTGTTCGTTACCTAGCCAAGAAATCCAACATTCAAACTCCGGTATGCGGCGTTTTGACAACTCCCGTTGATCTACCCGCCATCATAATGGGCATCGATATGTGGATCGAGACCTTGGTCTTCGCTCCCGAGAAAGCAGCGGCCATTATCGACAAGACAAAAGAACATTTTGTCCGGATGGCCAATGCTCTGCTTACTGATGGGGCAGCCTTTATCAGCGTGCCAACTATGTTCGCCAATCCACAAATTCTCTATCAAAAGTTGATCGATACGCTCATAATTCCAGCATTGACAGATGCATTCCATCATGTTGATGGTGCAATCGTTTTTCATCATGGAGGGAATCCGATCGTACCCTACCTTGAAGGATATTTATCACTGCCAAAAGTAGCCGGTTTTGTGGTCGACCATCGTGATTCTTTGGATGAGGCTCGTAAAATTCTTGGCGAGAAGCGTCTTCTTTTAGGCAATATATGCGGACCAACGTTATCAAGAAAATCCATGGAACAGATCCTGATAGATGTAGAAACGATTCTCGATAACCGCAAAGACGATCCGTATTTTATTTTTTCAACATCCGGTGCAGATGTACCATGGGACACGCCGCCAGAGCTCCTTCAAGCTATCTCACATAAAATCTGCGCATTCAGGCAGAAGGCATGAGAAATCTAACATTTATCGTCTGTTCAGTGCTCGCTCGGGAAGCCCAGACCTTTCTCAGCCATGATTATCCAGAGGCTAAACAGATATTTCTAGACTCCGTACTGCATATTTATCCTCAAAAGCTCTATAAAGCTGTCGAAACGGCAATCGAAACACAAGGAAATCAGAACTATGTACTCATATATGGCGATTGTAGCGCCCATATGAAGGCTTTAAGCCAAAGATCAGACTGTGAGCGGACGGAAGCCGTTAACTGCGGCGAGCTTCTTTTAGGAACTGAGCTCTATAAAGCCTATCGTAATAAAAAAGTATTTCTTTTTCTCCCTGAGTGGACTGAGCGCTGGCAGGAGGTTTTTCAGCGCGAACTTGGCTTTTCCAATCCTTCTTTGGCGCAGGAGTTCATGCATGAAAACCAGCGAAGCTTCATTTATCTCGATACTGAAATTATTCCTATCCCGTGGAAACATCTAAAGGCGATTTCGGAATTTTTCAATATGCCTACAAAAGTTGTAACAGTATCTTGCGAGCATTTTCGCCAGTCTGTAAAAGCTGCTGTGGAACGCCTGGAGGCGAAAAACAATCAATGAAATCTGATTCGCTCCTCCTCTATCTCAAGATTGATTTACTTGAGAATATTATTGAATATGCAGGAGATATAAAAAAATGTGGCGACAACATCACCTCTCAGATACGCGAAATAATCGGTACCCGTGTTGTTGCCTTTTTTGAGTGTAACCCGAATGGGGAGTATTCCCTTCTTTCAGCCTGTCCCCATCGAAAAGGAGAGGTTTTAGAAAAGAACTTGTGTCGGCGTCTTATTGCTCAAGCTTCTGCCTTCGACCAGGCTGCACTAGTGATACCAGGAGAAGGAGAAGTCGGAAAAATTGTTGCTGAGTTAGGTATGAGAGAATCCTTCTTCGTACCTCTTCACGTTGGAAATGAGTCTTTAGGAATGCTCGTCCTCCTTGATCTGATGGACAACCAGGGCATTGGGCATATTCTTGATGCATTGCGAGATATCTCGGGTCTACTGTCTTTGGTACTAAAAAACTCATTTTTTTACAGAAATATGGAGACTCTGGTTGAGCAAAGGACCTCCGAGCTCATGCAGAGTGAATCGCGATCCAGAATTATCCTGCAAACCGCAATGGATGGTTTCTGGCGTGTGGATGCCAAAGGACAGCTTCTTGAAGTGAATGATACCTATTGCGGGATGGTAGGCTATGATCGTGACGAATTACTCACAATGACGATATCGCAGCTCGATGTATTAGAATCTGCTAGAGATATTGATAACCGTATACGAGAAATATTGGCTGGTAAGCAAGGCCGCTTTGAAACCAAACATCGCCGCAAAGATGGCAATTACATAGAGTTAGAGGTCTGCACACAGGGATTCACAGAAGGCCCACATCCTGAAATAGTAGTGTTCTTGCGAGATATCACAGAGCGCAAACGGGCAGAAGAAGCACTACGCGCGAGCGAAGAAATGATGCGCAGTTCACAATCTGTGGCTCATATATGCTCTTATTCAACCAATCTGAATGTAAACGAGATAGAAAAGAGCTCATGGGTTTGTTCGCCAGAATTTTACAACATATTTGGAATAGAGGAAAACTATCCTAATACCATAGCTGGTTGGGCCAACTTTATTCATCCAGACTATCGCGAAGAAGTATTTGACTACCATGAATCGGTTGTGAAGGAAAAAAAATCGTTTAGTCGTGAATATAAAATAATTCGCCATAACGATGGTGCAGAACGATGGGTTCATGGTACGGGAGAACTTGAATATGATGAAAAAGGAAACCCCGTCAGAATGCATGGGGCAATACAGGACATCACCGAGCGCAGGCGATCAGAAGTTGAAAAAGAAAAACTCCAATCTCAGTTGGTGCAGGCGCAAAAGATGGAGTCCGTTGGCCACCTGGCAGGCGGAGTAGCGCACGACTTCAACAACATGTTGGGAGTAATTCTTGGCCATACTGAGATGGCCCTTGAGGAGACAGATCCTGCATCGTCACTTTATGCTGACCTGTATTCGGTCCGCCAGGCAGCTGAACGTTCGGCCGCCTTGACTCGACAACTGCTTGCCTTTGCCCGCAAGCAGACTGTTGCCCCCAAGGTCATCGATCTGAATGAAACTGTGGAGGGGATGCTTAAGATGCTCCGCCGGCTGATCGGTGAGGATATTGACCTCCTCTGGCGCCCAGGGGCAAACCTCCAGCCGGTCAAGGTCGATCCAGCACAGATCGACCAGCTCCTTGCCAACCTCTGTGTCAACGCTCGGGATGCCATCGACGGGGTGGGCAAAGTTACCATAATAACAGATGCAAAAACCTTTAATGAGGACTATTGCCACGACCACCTGGAGTCTCTACCTGGAGAATACATACTGATCGAGGTTACAGACGATGGTTGCGGCATGGACAAAACAACACTGGACCACATCTTTGAACCTTTTTTTACCACAAAGGAACAGGGTAAGGGTACCGGACTGGGGCTGGCATCGATTTATGGTATAGTCAAGCAGAACAACGGTTTCATTAACGTCTATAGCGAGCCGGATCAGGGAACGACCTTTAAGGTCTACTTACCAGTATATGCCGCAAAATCAGCCGAAATGGCGGAAAAGGTGCATGACCTTCCCGTCGAACACGGGAGCGAGACCATCCTTCTAGTGGAGGATGAGACAGCTATTTTGAAAATGACCACTACGATGCTGGAAAGGCTGGGTTATACTGTGGTGGCTGCCGCCACCCCCGGCGAAGCTATCCGTCTGGCTCATGAATATCAAGGACGGATTGACCTATTGATGACTGATGTGGTGATGCCCGAGATGAATGGCCGGGAGTTAGCCGGAAACCTCCTCTCTCACTACCCGGACCTCAAGCGTCTGTTTATGTCCGGCTACACTGCCAACGTCATCGCCCACCACGGCGTGCTGGACGAAGGCGTGCATTTCATTCAGAAACCGTTTTCAAAGAAAGACCTGGGAGGGAAGGTGCGCGAGGCACTGGAAGGCTGACGTGGTAATTCAGTAATTGATCATGCAGAGAGTTAATATTGCCATTTTGAAGGTTTACAAAAATCTTTATTGCCCAAGCTTTACACTATTCCTGTTAAGTTCTGGTTCTCATGAGCCCGAATGCCTATCAACATTTATCGTGCCGCCCATCCGAGATAATCCCAGATTGTATTTGCTTTTCATTTCAAAAAAGGCGTTAGGCAGCGTGCAAGATACTAACTGAAACACGACACGATCGGTCGAATCCCTCCCCGCACTGCGAAGAAAATAGTATCAACGCTGACTATGTTCAGAAATAAAACAATAGTCTCGGTAGATGCTTCAACAATCTTGGACGGGCGGC
>JBARUR010000130.1:0-7008 GCA_049645845.1 Desulforhopalus sp.
TATTTACAAATGCAGAAAGCCTAAAGTCAGGGTGAAGGAGGATTTTGTTTGAAGATATTGTAGAGGTTTTTTTGATTGTGCATAAATCGTATCCCGATCTTAAATGCTGGCTTGCCTTGGTGTTCACAGGTGTCCATCCAGACGGATCGGGCGGCAATGATTAATTCTTCTTCTGTCTCATTTGGGTCTTCAAAATAAAGAAGCAGATTATAACTGTCGCTATTAAGAGTAGAATAAAAAAGATGTTTGCCGTTAATTGACAGCTTGGGAAGGATTAAACATGCACCCTCCGGAGAGAAATTGATTACGGTCGTGCTGATCAGGCCCGATAGAGGTATGCCGGTAATCATGTCCTGCAGTCCGACATTCATGGTGAGCTCATACTCGATCCTTGGGGCTCTGAAAAGAAATGGAACCATAATTATTTTCCACACAGCCGTGCCGCAAACCTCAAAAAATAGGAGGGAGCGGCTAATTTATCTGAATTTATCGATAAATAGACAATTTTTTCAATGTATTAAAAAGCACTTCTCCCAAATTATACACTGTCAGATATGATTAATTTTTGCAAAACCATTTTTTGATTGTATGCAATTGAAGATATTCTGTCAATTTTTTACTGTACTAACGAGTGGATAGATGACAGTTAAAGCATAGTGGTTTCATATAATTTCAGGATGCTTGCCAGTACCTCGTAGTATAAGGCCTCATCACGACCTTTTGTAGAAAGACTTTTAAGAGAAAGCACATTCTCCGGCACCGAATACAACAGGCAGTGTTATAAAAGGCAGTATAATACTGATCGATTGATTTTGATCAGCAAAATCTGGCCGATACATCATTTTTAACAATATTTTCTTGCCATTGGTTTTAAAATAGTCCTAAACTAGGTAAGCTATTTTTTTTCAAGAGTTTCCTCAATATACGTTAACTTGTATTAAAAAACCAAGAAGTATTGCTGACTCCCGGTCAGCGATGGTCTGTTTTTGCTGCACCGTGATCCGGTAGAATCTCTACCAATTCCAGCTAACCTTTATCGCTATTTTTAACAGAGGAGATTAGAATGAAATTGACATCGTATTTCAAACATTTATTTGTTGCATCCTTAAGTATCGGCTTTTTCTTTGCAGGGAACGTGCAGGCAGCCGATGATAAAAACTATCTGCTTGCCACAGCCAGTACAGGGGGCACGTATTATCCGGTGGGTGTTGCACTTTCCACCCTCACCAAAGTTAAATTGCAACCGAGTCATAATATCAGCATGTCTGCCATAAGTTCCGCGGGCTCCGGAGAAAACATTAAACTCATGCGGGATAATGAGGTTCAGTTTTCAATTCTTCAGGGTCTTTATGGTTATTATGCATGGAATGGTAAAGGACCTCTCGCTCAGGACGGACCGCAGAAAGAATTACGATCAGTCTCAATGCTCTGGCAGAATGTTGAACATTTCACTATTCTCACAGATAAGGCCGAAACCGGCACTATCACAGACATGGTTGGTCTGAAAGGGGAGCGGGTATCTCTTGGCAAAAAGAATTCTGGTACACTTGGTTCGAATAAAGTCATTCTCAGTAATCTTGGAGTGAACATCGAAGAGGACTACGACCTGGTATATGTAGGGTATGGACCAAGTGCTGATGCCCTGCAGAACGGGCAGATTGCGGCCATGTCAACTCCTGCCGGAGTTCCTGCCAGCGCAGTAACAAGGGCTCTCGCCTCAATGGGAGAAAAAGCAACTCTGCTGAGTTTCACCGAAGAACAGGCCAAACAGGCAGATGGCGGCCTCAATCTCTGGACACCTTATCTTATTCCAGCCACAGCATATCCCGGTCTGGAAAAAGATGTTATGACCATTGCTCAACCCAATTTCCTTGCGGTACGCGAGGATATTGACGAAGAAACAGTTTATCTTATCACCAAGACAATCTACGAAAATCTCCCTTTCCTTAATGCGATTCACAAGGCGACCACTGCCATGAGCACCGATAAGGCACTGGCTGGTCTTCCAATGCCGCTTCATCCAGGAGCTGTTCGCTATTATAAGGAAATCGGCCTTACTGTTCCTGCGAGCCTCATTTCTGAATAAAACGGTATCAAAATGCCATAGACTGCGTCTGACCCAAATCATCGGGACAGGCGCTTGTTGGATAGATCAGAGTAGGCAATGGCAGTGCAGAATAAAATAGCAGGAGTGATGATAATCAAGATTTACACTGTAGGAGAACGATTTTGGAAAAAGATGAAATTTTTCAGACATTCAAATCAAAAGGGAAAGATAAAATAGTTTTTCTGTTGGCGGTAGCGGTCTCCCTGTTACACGTATATTTCAATATCATCACCGTGTTGCCGACCCTATGGCAAAATGCATTACACTACTCAAGTTTTTCACTGCTTTGTTGTTTGACCTATCCATTAGGCGGATTTCGCCGAAAAAAGAAATGGCTATTAGCTGTAGACCTCTTTTTAGGGATTTCAGCTGCAACTGCTGCTATTTACATGATATCCATGGAGGATGCGATTTATGCGCGAGGTGTCCACCTGTCCTCTGCTGAATGGGTCGCCGGCACGGTGTTGATTCTTACCGCCCTTGAATTTACCAGACGGACTACCGGCTGGGTTATTCCCATTCTCATTGTCATTGCGCTTACCTATGTCGGCTGGTGGGGGGCGATGCTCGACAACGTTTTTAAATTTACCGGACTCACCACCGAAACTCTGCTCTTCCGTTCTGTCTATGGCGATGACGGATTGTTCGGTAATATTGCCCTGATATCTTCTACTTTTGTTTTTATGTTCATTTTGTTCGGCGCATTTCTGCTCCGTTCCGGCGCAGGAGAATTTGTTATTAATCTGGCCAGGGTAGTTGCCGGAAAAACAATCGGAGGTCCTGGGCTTGTTGCAATATTTGCATCCGGGTTAACCGGAACTATCTCGGGCTCTGCCGTTGCCAACACTGCCTCAACCGGGGTAATAACCATTCCTCTCATGAAAAAGGCCGGATTTGACCCCAAATTTGCTGCGGGTGTTGAAGCTGCTTCCTCCACCGGAGGCCAGCTTATGCCGCCTATCATGGGCGCCGGTGCCTTTGTCATGGCGAGTTACACCCAGATTCCTTATACGGTGATCATCACCGCCTCTATCCTGCCGGCGATTCTTTATTTTGCCAGTGTTGCCTTCTACGTACGGATTGAAGCAAAAAGATGCAATATCACAGTTGTTGAAGATGAAGACATCAAGCTCTTCGATGTGCTTAAGGAAGGGGGACTTCCCTTTTTACTGCCGATCTGTGCCCTGATCGGGATGCTCATCTATGGTTTTACCCCGACGTATGCTGCAGGTATTTCCATCGTGGCAGTTATCGTCGCCTCTTGGTTTACTCCCAACAAGATGGGGATTCACGCGATCATGGAAGCTCTTGCCCTTGGATCAAGGAATATGGTCATGACTGCGATCCTGCTTTGCAGTGTTGGACTGATGGTCAATGTCATTGCCACTACCGGTATCGGCAATACTTTTTCACTCATGATAACGGAATGGGCCAGCGGGAGTCTGATAATAGCCATAGCATTGATTGCTCTCGCTTCGTTGGTTCTTGGCATGGGGCTACCCGTTACTGCCGCGTATATTGTACTGGGAACTCTTTCGGCACCGGCTCTTTACAACCTGATTGTTGACTCCCAGCTCGTTGAAATAATGGCTCAAGGTCTTCTTTCCGAAGAGGCGAAAACAATTTTTCTGCTGGCTTTACCGGAAAAAGCCGCTCTGCTTAGTCAAGCCATGCCAGTCGAACAGGCGAGAGCGTTGCTTGAGTCGGTTCCTCTGGAATTGGCAGGAACTTTACGCGATATGGCAATTTCTCCCCATGCGGCAACATTTGCGCTACTTTCTGCTCACATGATTATTTTCTGGCTCAGTCAGGACAGTAATGTTACGCCTCCGGTATGCCTCGCAGCTTTCACTGCGGCGGCAATTGCCAAGACTCCCCCGATGCAGACGGGGCTCTATTCCTGGAAATTGGCAAAAGGATTATATATTGTGCCGATACTTTTTGCTTACACTCCTTTTCTTGGCGGCAACTGGATAGACGATTTTATTATATTCTTTTTTGCTTTGATCGGTCTTTATGCTTTTGCGGGTGGATTTCAGGGATCCCTTGAAAATCACCTCAACCCGATTATGCGTATTTTCTCGTTTGCCCTCGCATTCTTTCTTATTGCGCCTTTGTCGAACCTGGTTCATTCTGTGGCAGCAGTGCTGTTTATAATCCTTTTCACCTTCAATTTCAGACAACAGCCAAAAGACAATAAAGTTAACCAGCAGTTAAGGACAAGTTGAATAGCCTAAAACAGCCGCATATTCGGGATATCCATTTACCATGAGCGCAAAGACAACCTGTCATATTTCATATGGAACTGAAAGACTGGAACTTTCCCTGCCTTCGTCGAGCCGGTCCTTGCAGTTAGCGGAACCGAAAAAGATTATCACGCGGGTCCTTTTTCAAAGCAGATTGGACGATTTTTTGCGCCAACAGCCCCTCGATCTCTCCAATCCCGTTGTGGTTCTGGCTGATAAAACCAGGCTCTGTGGTTATCCCGAATATCTGCCACTTCTTTTGAAAGGCCTTGAGCAGCATGGGATGAATACGGCCAAGCTGAAAATCATTATAAGTTATGGTACCCATCCTCGACAAAATGACGAGGAATGTCGGCAGGCGTACGGTGAAATGTACGACCATTTTTCATTTGTCCACCATGACTGTCAGTTGGCGGATGGTTTTAAAGAACTCGGCCATACCGGCAGAGGGACACCAATTCGGTTTCGGCGGGATATGCTTGAAGCCAGCGCGATAATCACCATGGGCGCAGTATCGCACCACTATTTTGCCGGATACGGAGGAGGGCGCAAGCTGATTTTTCCAGGTTGTGGGGAGCGTGATGCTATCTATAAAAACCATGGTCTTTATCTTGATGGCGCAGCAGGATCAATAGCCGAAGGCTGCAGGCCAGGACTTCTTGCCGGCAATCCCCTGGCTGAGGATTTGTTCGAAATAGAAGAAAAATTACCTGCCGAACTTGCTCTCCACGGTATCCTTGATTCCCGTGGCGAACTTTGCGACCTGCTTCTTGGAAAGGGGCGGGAAAGCTTTCTTGAGGCATGCAGTCTCCACGGAAAAAACTGCGAAATAACCTCTGGATCTTTTGATGTAGTGATTGCTTCCGCTGGAGGATATCCCAAAGATATCAACTTTATCCAGAGCCACAAAGCCGTCCACAATGCAGCAATGTTTGTCCGTGACGGCGGATTACTGCTGGTATATGCCGAGTGTCGGGATGGAATAGGTTCAAAGACTTTTCTGCCGTGGTTTAAGATGGGCTCATTTGATGCTGCCTTCAAAGAGCTGTCCCGTCAATATCAAGGCAATGGCGGAACAGCTCTTGCGATGATGACCAAGTTGCAGCGGATTCGTATCTGCATGGTCACCAGCCTTGATGAAGAAACCTGCAATCTCATTGGGATGGAACATTGGACACACGACCAGGCATCAGGTTATCTGAGTGAGCAGGTAAACAATAAGACAACAGCATTTATTCCTAATGCAAGCCTTACTGTGAAGAAAAACTAAAGGGTATATACTTGACAGGGTCCTGGCTTAACAATCATCCGAAATTCCTTCTTTGGTGACAATCTTCCTCCCTATGATATCTGCAACCTTGGTAGAACATGAATGAGCAGGCAGGTTGTCAATGAAAACAGTACAGGCACCACACATCTCGATGCCACATCCAAATTTTGTGGCTGTCAGACCAAGTTTCTCCCGCAAAACCCAGACTAGCAGATCAGTTTGTTCTGCTTCAACTTGACAGTCACTGCCGTTTACATTCAGGGTAATCATCAGAATTTCCAAAAGTCCTTAGGAAAAACATTCAAATTTATAGTGAAAACCGGAAATCAGCTATTTAGGCTGATCCCGGTGTTTTTGTATTTTAACAGAGGTTGTTGGAGCTACCAGCTGTCACCCAGAACCTGACTGGTATCAACGCATTTTGCTTTTTCTTCATCGGTCAGGTGATCCTTATCCTTAAGATCACTCGAATAGCAGGCATATTCTTTACCATTCTGATCCTTTACCCATACCATTTTCTCATATTCTTTTGAGATTATTTCCCCTCTCATACTCATGGTCCACCTCTTTATAGTAAAATTAATTTTTATCTATCGATTGATTTTGTTGTGTTCATTTTCCAACCTCTCTGGAGCAGGCGGCTGCTGTTAACTCGTTTTCATCCTCCTCCTTACATGACTCTACTTTAATGATGACCACATTATAATCAACGAGCGTAAAAAAGTAGTTTATTGATAGTAAATACTATTAATGAAGCTGTCCCCACGCAGAAATAGGGGATAATTCGGAGTTTTGCTGCCGCCTCTTTAAAAAAAATTCTGTAAAACCTCCCTCTATATCGCATCAAATATGTGCCTGGCGGTTATGCGGTTTTATTAGCCGGGACAGCAATGGACTGGTATGTATAATCGTCGCTCTTTTTATGAAATCGGTCAGTCGATGGTCAACTTGGTTGTGAGGCAGAAGCTAGAAGCTTATCTGGTGATAATCGATATTGATCATTTCAAGCAGATAAATGACAGGTATGGTCATGAGGCAGGGGATACCGTTCTGTGCAGTGCGGCTTTGATATTAAAAAAACAGCTTTCGCAAAAGTGATTTGGTCGGTCGTATCGGAGGGGAGAAAACTTGTCACTCAGTTTAGTGTTTAGCAAATTAAATTTGCGATTTGTATCGTGATAAGGTAGTCAGCTACATGAATTGGATTTTTGGGAGGACATCGTCTTTCAGTTAGCCCGCATTTCTCATCAGTTCAGGCGGATTGGTGTGATTGCAAATGAACGGATAGAAAAATGAGTGCACTTAATTCTAAAAACATAATTCCATTTTTAAAAATAGCTGCGGTTTACTTCCTGCTGGTTGGTGGCATTTATCTACTTCCGGAC
>JBARUR010000131.1:0-2094 GCA_049645845.1 Desulforhopalus sp.
TAGAAGCAAAGAAAACCAGCTTGCCGGATACCGAAGGTCTTGCTCAGGCCAAACGGTACGCGACTAAGTTGCAGTCCCGCTTCGCCTACTCGACCAACGGTCTAGGGATCTACCGTGCCGATATGGAAACCGGCATCGAAGGGTATGTTTCCACCTACCCTACTCCGGACGAACTATGGAATGAAACCTTTGCCGTAGCCAACATCTGGCGCGATCTCTTCTCTGCAGTACCGTTTGAGAGCAAAGGTGGAAGTTGGGAGGTACGATACTATCAGCACAACGCCATAAATCAGACGCTCAAAGCCATTGCAGACGGACAAGACCGGATCCTGTTGACCATGGCTACCGGGACAGGCAAAACCTTTATTGCTTTTCAACTGACCTGGAAGCTCTTTCATAGCCGTTGGAATCTCAAGAGCTGGAAAACTGGCGATCAATCACACCGGAGACCCAGAATCCTCTTTTTGGCTGACAGAAATATTCTTGCAAATCAGGCATTCAACGCTTTTTCTGCATTTCCAGAAGATGCTTTGGTTCGCATATCTCCCGATGAAATTCGCAAAAAAGGCAAAGTCCCCAAGAACGGCAATATCTTCTTTACGATTTTCCAGACGTTCATGTCAGGCGGTGATATTGAGGGAAATCCTGCACCGAACTTTGGCGATTACCCACCTGACTTCTTTGATTTTATAGTAATCGATGAATGCCACCGAGGCGGGGCAAACGACGAGAGCAACTGGCGGTCCATAATGGATTACTTTTCCCCGGCTGTCCAGCTCGGTTTAACGGCTACTCCCAGACGTAAGGGAAATACCGACACATATGTCTATTTCGGTGAGCCTGTTTATATCTACTCGCTGAAGGAAGGCATTAATGATGGCTATCTCACACCGTTCAAGGTCAAGCAATTCGCCACAACCCTGGATGACTATATCTATACCTCCGACGATATTCTGATTGAGGGAGAGATAGAGGCAGACAAGAGATACGGAGAAGATGATTTCAATCGAGTAATCGAGATCCGCGAACGGGAGGCTTACCGGGTAAAACTCTTCATGAACCTGATCAATCAGAAAGAAAAAACTCTGGTGTTCTGTGCCACTCAGGAACATGCTCTGGCAGTTCGAGACATTATAAATCAATACAAATCCAACTCGGATCCGAACTATTGTATAAGAGTCACGGCAAATGATGGCTCAGAGGGAGAAAGGTGGCTGCGAGTCTTCCAGGATAACGAAAAGACCATCCCCACAATTCTGACTACCTCCCAAAAACTCTCAACCGGCGTCGATGCCCGTAATATCCGAAATATCGTCCTGATGCGGCCGATCAATTCCATGATCGAATTTAAACAGATTGTCGGTCGGGGAACCCGCTTGTTTGACGGTAAGGACTATTTCACCATCTATGATTTTGTGAAAGCCTATCTGCATTTCAATGATCCGGATTGGGATGGTGAACCTGTCGATCCGGAACCGTGCAAACGATGTGGCAACCATCCTTGTACATGTGAGATTGATCCCCCGAAAGAATGCCCGGAATGCGGCAAACTTCCCTGTGAATGTGAACCAGCCCCCTGCCCTGTCTGCCAGGAACGACCTTGTGTCTGTCAAAAGAAAGTGAGGGTCAAGATAAAGCTGGCTGACGGTAAGGTTCGGAATATCCAGCACATGATGGCCACGACTTTCTGGGGGCCTGACGGTAAGCCCATGTCCGCCACTCAATTCATAGAAAAACTCTTTGGCAATTTGCCGGCGCTCTTCAAAGACGAGGATGAGCTTCGGGCCTTATGGAGTAAACCAGACACCCGCAAAAAACTCCTGACCGGTCTCGAGGAAAAAGGTTTTGCCAAAGAGCAGCTGGAAGAAATAGGCATGATGATAGATGCCGAGAAAAGCGATCTCTTCGATGTTCTTGCTTATATCGGATTTCAGATTCCAGCCATCACCCGGAAGGAGCGGGTTGAGATGAGCAGGTCCGGTATGTTTGATCATTACTCTGATAAACAACAGGAATTTCTCGATTTCGTCCTATCCCATTATGTAGCCCAGGGAGTCGATGAACTTGATCAGGATAAACTTCCAAGTCTCCTCG
>JBARUR010000132.1:0-13445 GCA_049645845.1 Desulforhopalus sp.
GACAACCACCGGCAGGTATCAAGGTTTATCTGTAACCGAAGATTCTGTTTTAGGTGATAAATTTTTATCCCAACAAAAACTTCTTCACCGAACAGGCGATCCTGAATCAAAATTGTAGTCCGTTCCAGGTTCGTATAATCAGGAAATACCTCAAGCTAGAGGGATAGGCTGAACTGCTTACCTTCGCCTTGGCAATGTTAAGTCTAAGGCTCTGTTGTATAAAATACCTTCTCTTTGGTAAGCTCTATTTTGCAGTTGCTCCATTTTCAAGCAATTCTTTGGTTAGCCGGTCCTACCCTGTCAGGAAGAAGCTAAAGTTCAGCATTCTAGCAAGGACTAATATTGCCATAGGACATCTCGTAGCCACACACACTGAAGGTGGTTTGAAAGCCTACTTTTTCATATCCCTATGAGACGAAAGCTAGTCTGATACAGAGGCCTCTCCTCCCAAATCGCTGAATTTGATACACTGTTCCTTCGCACTTTCCGAAAAAAGTGTTTGAGAAAATAATTTGTCGGTCAACAAACTTTTGATTATGACATAGACTTTTGCATTCAAGATATACGGCAACTCTAAAAAATCTTTGGCGGTTTACCTCTATTATTGAGTATTACCTGTTGACTGCGAATGTTTTTTCAAAGCATTTTTGTCATCGCGACATTAATCTCCATTCACAGGCAGCAGGATAGTGAAGGTTGAACCTTCTCCTGGTTGACTCTTGACCTGAATTTCCCCGTGATGGGCTTGGACGATACCGTGGCATACTGACAAGCCTAGACCGGTTCCCTTGATTACTGGCTTGGTGGTATAGAACGGCTCAAAGATCAGACCCAAGTTTTCAGGATTAATACCGACGCCGGTGTCCTGAATTGCAATGGCGATGGTTTGCTCCTCCTGCCATGTGCTTATCGTGATCTCCCCGCCATTTGGGACGCACGCATCCGCTGCATTGTTTAACAGGTTGACAATGACTTGTTTGATCTGGTCCGGATTTGCCGGGATTTGCGGCACCTTCTCCGCGTAGTTCAGTACGGTTGAAATTCCTTTCTGTTCAAAGTCGTTACTGCACAATGATAATGCGTAGTCGATGGACGCGTGCACATCCATTAATGTTCTATTGTCGGCTGAAGGAAGGTTAAAATGCTGGATACCGCGAATCAAATTTTTCATCCGATAGCTTTCGCTGATCGCCAAGTCTAAATCCTCCCTGTCCTCTTCTTCTTCGAGTTTCCTCCTTTTCTTAAAACCGTGGAGTATGTTCATCACCCCCTGAAGAGGGTTATTGAATTCATGAGCAAAAGCGGCGGATATTTTACCAATTGCCGAAAGTTTTTCAACGTTCAGATATTTTGCTCGGATTTCCAGTAGCTCGCGGGTACGTTTCTCAACTCTTTGTTCAAGTTCTTTGTTTAGGGCAAGAAGATTTTCCTCGCTTTTCCTTAGCTCCTCTGTAGCACGCTTGCGTTCGGTGATATCACGTTCAGTGGCTGCAACAAATTCTACCTTTTTCTCGTTGTCAATAATGGGAGTAAAAACATATTCCATGTACCTTACCTCTCCCGAAGGAAAATAATACTCCACTTCACTACGGCGTTGTTCTGCCTTTTGTACAACGTGTTTTATATTACTCTGTATTTCGGTCGCTGAAGAGAAATGAAGGTCTGAATACGATTTTCCTATCAATTCGTCTAAAGAGATATTGAGGTTCTGGAGCATGGGTTGGTTTGCATACACAAATCTTCCGTCCAGGTCCAGGATATATCCGTGATCAGATGAGAGAATCATGTCAAATAATCGTTTTTGCCTGTCCCTTTCAGCGGAAAAGCTATTGACAGCCTCATAGATCAGTTGATCGAGGGCTTCATTATATTGAATTAATTCGTGATTATCCAGCTCCTCGTCGGGTCGTAACTCATGCCAAAGACGGATAACTGTTGTACGCATAAACCGATACTCACTTATTATATCAGTAATCTCGAAACCGAAATGCATACGCTCCAAACCATGATCTTGTGCAGCGCTGGAAGCTGATTCCAGACTTTGACCTTTTGATTTTTCGGCTTGCTCGTGTTTACCCTCTTGCCTATCCTCTTGTTTATCAAGCTCATCAGCAATATCTTCCAGCATCTGTTTGGCGTCATTGCGTAAAGCTTCCTTATCCATGTTTCCCGGACTAGGCTGAATTGAGTCTGCAAATTCTTCCCACTCCTGAAGAACTGCCTCGATGTTGTTTCGAATGAAGGTTGAAAGTTTCATAGAACTGTATTGATGAGTTGATTGATCTCCGCTCTGGTTAATTAGATGGACAACCGTAAAAAAATAAATATTTCTTTTAACTTCCTACAACAACCTCGACATTCCTATTTTGAGGATATGAACAGTAGTAATAGAAAGAGACTAAGCATCAGAAATGGAAAATATTGTTGCATTGCAATTAAAATCAAGTGATTTCGTTTAATTTAGTTGTCTTCGTTCCGATTTTCAAAATTAGGAAAGATAAATTATTTTGTCATCCATTCACCCCATCCATGAAGATATATTTAACAGTTCTTTGGAAATATAATTTCGGTGACTGCTCCATTTTTGAGCAATTACATGTAGGTAGGCATGTACACACCTTTCAGGAAGAAACTCACCTTTGAGTTGTGCTTTTCAATTAAAGCTTGCCAAGAGAAAGCTGAGCACCACGCGTCACCGGCTCACAATGGCGCGCAATTCCCTTAACAGCCGGAGTTGATGCGATTGTTACCCCATCATTAATTGCGAAATTAACATGTTAGCCATCCAGTACCCCCCGCAACTTCACCACCATATCCGCCTTGGAAAACGGTTTCTGGATAAATGCCACCCCGTCATCCAACACCCCCTGCTGAGCAATAATATTGGCGGGATATCCGGACATGTACAAAATTTTGATGCCAGGGTAAAGCGAGGTGATTTTTTCGCCCAGATCCCGACCATTCATTTCCGGCATGACAACGTCCGTCATGAGCAGATCGATATGGCCCGTGTATTCTTCTGCCAGGCGTATGGCCTCGCCTGGAGTTCCGGCCCCCATCACTGTGAATCCTTCCCGCTCGAGCATCGTCATGGTCATTCGCAGAATCGCCGGCTCGTCTTCTACCAGCAAGACAGTCTCGTGGCCTCGCTCGGTTGGCTGATCCACCCCCATCTCCGGCAACGAGTCCGTTTTAGCCAGATAGCGCGGCAGGTAGATCTTGAAAGTTGTTCCCTGGCCAGGCTCGCTGTAGACATTGATGAAACCGTTGTTTTGCTTGACCAAGCCGTAGACCGTGGCCAGGCCCAGACCGGTGCCTTTGCCCAATTTCTTGGTCGTAAAAAAGGGTTCGAACAGGTGCGACATCGTCTCTGAATCCATGCCGCAACCGTTGTCGATCACGGCCAGCATCGTATAATCCCCGGGCAAGAATCCCGTATGATCTCTGCAGTATGCCTCATCGAAAACGGTGGTACCCGTTTCGATGGTTATTTTGCCGACACCGGCGATGGCGTCCCGGGCGTTGACACACAGGTTGGCCAGAATCTGGTCGATCTGGCCGGGATCGATTTTTACTGACCATACCTTCTCGCCTGGAATCCAGACCGTATCGATGTCTTCACCAATCAGTCGAAACAGCATATTAAGCATGCTCTCCACGGCCTCGTTGAGATCAATGACTTTGGGGGCTACGGTCTGTTTACGGGCAAACGCCAGGAGTTGTTGGGTCAAATCGGCGGAGCGCTCACCGGCTTTTCTGATCTCTGTAAGATCGGCATGGAATGGCTGGTCCGGGTCCATCTGCTCCAGGAGCATATCCGTATAGCCGATAATAATCCCCAGCATGTTGTTGAAATCGTGGGCCACGCCCCCGGCCAGGCGGCCAACGGCCTCCATCTTCTGTGCCTGCCTGAGCTGGGCTTGGAGCTTCTCCAATTCCGCTTCAGCCAGCTTGCTCTCGGTGATATCGCGTGTATTTGCCACAACACCTGAAATAGCTCCCATTGCATCTATATACGGATAATATGTAACTTCGACAAAGCGCTTGTCCAAACCTGGATAGTCAAACCAATCCTGAAACCGTACGGTTTCACCGTTTAGACTTTTATCAAAATGAGGTTTAATTTGTTCGTCAAAAACCGGTTCACCAAGATATTCCGCCACCTTGGCCCCAATTAAATCATCCTTTTTTCTGCCGGAAAAGGTTTCGTAGGCTTTGTTCACAATCACATATCGATAATCATTATCTAAAAGAGCTATTCCATCTGAGGTAGAAGACACAATTTGTTTAAATATTTCTAAATGCTCCTCCGCTTGTTTACGCTCGGTGATCTCGTTCAGCGTAACACAACAGACCTGCGTGCCGTCATCTGCTTGACTAACGGTTGACGTAAGGTGCACCCAGAAGAGAATGCCGTCTGGTTTGACCAGTCGCAATTCACATTCCTGAGTGGAGCCCGTCTCAAGGAGTTTTTTGCGATGGAGGTAGTAAATATCCTGGTCATCTTTGAGGATGAATCGGGAAATCGGCTGCTTGAACAGCGCGCTGCGGGCAACGCCCAGCAGAGTGGCCGCGGTGAGGTTGGCCTCTAGGATCAGTCCCTGCTCGGATAGGGTGCAATAACTCTGGTTATGTTGGTTTGTCATAGGTTCGCTCCATCTTTTCAGATGCCAATGACCTGTTTGCATCGGCATCGGTTCGCACCCGGCATTGTTGTTCGATGACATCCAGGGCGGCGCAGGTGATCCCGACTATGGCACCGGCGGCATTGTGTAACGGTTCGACCGTCAGGTCATGAACAACGTTCTTGCCAGCAATAGTGGTCCGGATGTTTCGCCGCGCGCCCTTTCCGCTTTCCAGCACCTGTTGCTTGGTTGCCATCAGTGCGGCGGCCTCCTGTCCCAAAAGGTTGGCGTCGATCTTGCCGATGATCTGTTTCTCTGTTCTAAGTGTAGCGAAGGTCTACGTCCTGATTGAAAACAAAAATGGAGGCAGCGCTGAGGGCGACCCGCAGCCGCTCTTCATTCATTACTCCGGTTCCTTATGGCGGTCAAGTTTCCGCTGATCTGTTCCTCGTGCAGTGCTGGCACGTTTATGGTCTCAGGCTCTATCCTTTTCCTAGAATATCTCGAATCGCCCGTTCCAGTTTGCGCATGGTAATTGGCTTTGCAAGATATGCCTCCACCCCCAAGTTCGCAGCACTCGTTGCATTGATGATTCCGCCATCTCCGGTACAGATCATAACGGGAGTTTCCCGGCGAATATTTTTAATGCTTTTTGCGAGCTCCGTTCCTGTCATTTCAGGCATGGTCAGATCGGTTATGACAAGGTTGAAGGATTGTGGGCTATTCCGGAAAGCATCCAAGGCTTTCTGGGGATTATTGTAAGTTGTGATCCGGTAACCGAGCCGTTTGATTATCTGTTGGTTCATCCGGGTGATGGCCTCTTCGTCATCGACAAAGAGAATATGCTCATTCCGTGTCGCTGTATTGAGGCTTTCTGCCGATGCTGCCACAGGTTCATCAACTGTTTCAAGCATTGGAAAAAGCACTCTGAAACTGGATCCTCTTCCCACTTTACTCTCTACGGAAATCGCTCCATTATGATCTTTTACAATACCCAGAACGACAGCCAGCCCCATTCCAAGACCTTCGTCGACGTCTTTTGTGGTGAAATAGGGGTCAAATATGCGATCTTGGATGTTTTCCGGAATACCGATGCCGGTATCGTTGACGACCAGCTGGATATATGCTCCCGGCTTTAAGTCCACATTCCTTCCGCTCAGGCCTTCTGCAAAAAATACCCTTTCCAGGGAAACCTCCAAGACACCCTGCCTGCCTGACATAGCGTGTACACCATTGTTGCAGAGATTGATCAACACCTGCTGGATCTCGGTGGCATCGGCATAAATGGTTTCAGAAGTGCAAAGCAGACGTAATTGAATATCGATAGTTGCAGGTAGTGACTGGGAAAGCAGTTCCATGGCCTCTTCGACAACCTTGCGAATGCGTAACGGTTTCCTGTCCAGGGTGCTCTTTTGGGCAAACCGCAGTAACTTCCGGACAACATCCCGTGCCCGAAGGGAAGCACTCTGAATGTCCGCCAGGCAACTCATCAAATCTTCGTTCTCACGTACTTCATCGATCACAATTTCAAGGTTTCCGATTATTATGGCCAGCATATTATTGAATTCATGCGCTATCCCTCCGGCAAGGGTACCGATTGCCTCCATTTTATGGCGGTGCCGTATCTCTTCTTCAAGCCGCAAGCGTTCCTTTTCCTGGCGCTTTCGTTCGGCGATCTCGATGCGAAGTCTCTCTGTCGCTTGGGTCAGTTTATCCGCTTCGACGGAAACTTCCATGCTCTGCTGGGCTTTCAACTTATCATCTGATAGAGTGCGAAGGAGCTGGAGATGCCGCTGTTTGAATTTTTCAAGAGGATAGTGATTCATGGCGCTTGCCGGCGCTTGCCGCGCCCGGAGATGATCGATCCAGTTGTGGATTTCATCTGTGTATGCCCCTTCCATGAGCCGTATCTTGCTTCTGACGCCTAAACGACGGAAACAGGTGTATGCCTGCTGCCAGTATACCTGAGCGAGATTTGCGCTGCCCATCCGGCGGCAGAGGTGGTGTGCCCGTTCATTGGCAATCCCCTCCCATTGGGTAAAGTCATTGCCCTTCGCTGCTTCGATGGCCTTGTCATAATGAAAAAGGGCATCACTGTACGATCCATCAATGCTCATCAGTTCAGCAGTGGCGAGAAGGAGTTTGTGGTGGTGATTTTCAGGACAGATAGCAGACCATATGCGGAATTGCTCAACGAGGTGTTCCAGCTCTTTTCGCAAGGATAACTGTCTGTCAGTCTCGGAATCCTGATAGAGAGCTGTCATAACAAGAAACCGAGTAAACTGGTGTTCAGGCCAAGGCAGCAAGCCCTGTGTGCCCACCGTATAAATGAGTGACTGTGCTTCTTCCGCAATATCATGGGCAACTGCATACTGGCCCAGCAGAAGACAGGAAAATGTCCGAAGAATCTTATAAATACAGAGAACCTGGATGTTGCCGTGACCATTGACCCTGGCGAGATAGCCGGTGTCATCTTCGAGTTCCAGGCGCTTCTCTTCGGAATCGCATGAGAGCAGGTTGAAGATGCGCAGTCCGCCTTCGAGGAGATCAATGGCCCACTGGTTCAACCGTGATCGACTGAAAACCAGAGACTGCTCCGTATTGCGAATCAGCTCCCCCATGGGAGTTGCCTGGTAAAAGCTGCAGTACATGTTATGGCCGAAGGCGTACGCAGCATATTGCATATTCCCGGAACGCAGGCCTATGTCGTAGGCCTTGAGATAATCTTTTGATGCATAGCGCAGGTGCTTGAACCAGTGTCGTATCGAACTTCCCAACATAAGGTAGAAAACACTCTGATCGGAGGGCGAATCAAATCGTTTTGACATGATCTGCTCAGCGACCTCACCAAATTCCCGGGCCGTTTCATAGTCGTTATCCACCCAACCGAGCAGCCCGCCAAAGGCCGTATGGCTATAACCGATTTGCGGTATAAGACCATGTTCAAGCGTGAATTTAACGACCTTGGGGACGATAACGCTCCAAAGACGTTGATGGGTTCTGTAACAGGGCGGGCCGAGGGTGATGAGCAGCCTGGTGGCGGTTTGCATCTCCCTGTTGGTCATCAGAGGCGCATTCCGGAGTGAAGATATCTCTTTGTTTTGCAGAGCTTTTCTGCATTCTTGTATCTCCCTGTCTCGGAATTCTTCATAATTTTCTTCAGGCAACTGGATACCCAGCTTCTGAAGGGCCTTTCTGCCGGACGCTATCGCTTCTTCGTAGCGGGCCAGAAGGGTATAGTGAACAATCTGAATATTCAATGTCTCTGCCCGCTCCACGGCGGTTCGTGTTGAGTGCATCGATTGTTCGATAATATGTTCGGCTGTCCGCCGGTCTCCTTCAACAAATTCACTCTCGGCCAGATCCCGGCTTAACTGCAGAGCGACCTCGTAATGAGTGTTCCAGAAGGTCCCCGCGTCCTGGTCTTGGCGTAGAGCAAAGGCGTAGGCGGCACGGTTGAAGGTCAGCATGGCGCGATAGGCGGTGGCCGCTCTGGCTTTCTTGGCAGCCTGCATATTGAGCTCAATCATTTTCCACCCCTCGGCGGAGTCGTCAATCAGTGAAGATCCGGCGTTGAGGTGTTCGAGGATTTCAAATATGCGATCATCTTGCTCCTTCTCACTCAGACTGGCCATCAACTGTCTGCCGATCTTCAGCTGAATACTCTCAAAATTCCTTCTGTCTATAAAGTGGAAAGCGGCCTGCTGAACTCGGTCATGCATGAACTTGAAACGGATATTCCGTTTGCTCTCCGGAAAAGTCGTATCGGTATCTTCCAAGATTGTCAGGAATCCGCGATCAAGCAAAGGCGTGAGTTTGAAAAGACATTGCTCAAATGAAAGCGAAGAGATGAGACTTAGCGTGAAGAGGTCAAATGTGTTGCCGAGGCAAGAGGCAAAAGAGAGCAGCTCACGGGTACTTCCATCAAAAAATGCAAGTCTTCGTATGAACAGGTCCACTATATTTTCAGGAAGCGTTTCCCTTTCTATCCGCCATTGCCACAAACTGCGCCCAGCATCAAAGAACAGCTGTCTGTTCTCATGAAGATACTCAAGCAATGATTTGATATAAAAAGGATTTCCTTGAGTATGGTCGCGAATCAGCCGGGTGAGACTGTTGAGTTTTTCAACGGTGTGCTGGAAAATGTCTGATATGAACGTCTCTATGTCCTCTTCCGTGAGACTTTTGACCTCAATGATTTCCGGAGGATGTTCCTGGGCCTGCAGCGTTGAAATAACATCTTGAAATGGATGGTTTTCGTCAACATCCTCATCACGATAGGAGGCGATCAGCAGGAAAAAACCCAGGGTATTGGCAGGCTTGAGAGCTCTTAGAAGATCAAGGGACGCCTGATCGGCCCACTGCCAGTCGTCAAGAAAGAGGACAACAGGTTGGTCCGGCCGACAGGCAACTTCCAGGAATCTGCGAATGGCACCGGTGAATCGATGTCGAGCCTCATGTATGCCGACTTCTTCAAGACCTGGTTGATCGGAGAATACGTGTTCCAATTCAGGAACCAGTTCAACCAGCAGGGAACCAAGATCGCCAACCGCCTGTCGAAGTGAGTCCTTTAAACCTTGGGTGGGCTGATGCGACTCCTCTTGTATTTTCCGCCAGAGCTTTGCAAGGGCGAAGCGGATGGCGTAGTAAGGACTGTTCTGCTGGTATTGATCGAACTTGCCCTCTATAAATAAACCGTTTTTGGCTAGAACGGGAGTTTTGAGCCATTCCACCAGGGATGTTTTGCCGACACCGGAGCGGCCGGGAACGAGGATGATCTCGCCGTGTCCCTTACTGACATTGGAAAAAATCATCTCCAGTTTCCCGGTCAAACGCTCACGTCCGACAAGGAGCTTGGGGATATGTAGCCGGGTCGGTGTGGTAAGCATAGTGAAATGTAGTTCTCTCGAAGGTTTTAAGGGCGTTCTTAGAAAGTGAGTGACACGGACAAGTCGATCAGTGCGTGATTCCAGTTGTCAATGCTTTTCCCACCGAAAGGTACTGATATTGTAACTACATGAGGTGTTTACTGTGAACTAAACCGCTACGCAGAAAGCCCCCCCTTCAGTTTCATGTATCCTCCAATTACAGTTGCAGTATTCTCTGGTCTGTTTATCGTTGCGCCATTTGCCCTCTTTTGGTTGTTAATAAACTATGGGCTATTCTGGTAGTGTCAATTCTTTTGTGTGAAATTATTCCAAGCCAACTTTTACAAGAACGGCAAATTTTTCCGCACCTTCCCGATGGGTTTGATCGCCAATGTAGTGGCCATCTCAGAGAGATAAATGCCAGTAGACGGTAGCATGCATTCTCACCTGCTAAAATCTCCACGTTTGGTTCGACGTTTAAATCGCTATTGTTCAACTGATTCAGTAAGTTCTTTACTCTCACTACTGATTTCTGTCGCGGAAGTATCTGATGTATGCGTTTGTTTGGCATTTTAATTATTTATGATAAATCAGCCACCCTAGACTGTCCTGGTTGTAGTTCAAATAGCAGTGATCTACACATTTCGATCCAGTACTTTCCTGACAGTCTCGGACAATAACTTTCTGCTATATGGTTTACCAAGATACATACTGTTGCTTGTTTTTCGATAATTTTCTTCTGATACTTTAGTGCTGTACCCACTACTGAGAATAATCGGCAAATCTGGTCTCATTTTCAATATCTCGGCAATAAGTTCTTCCCCAGACATGTTAGGCATTGACTGGTCAGTGATTAGAAGGTCAAAATGGGCAGGTTTTGACTTGAAAACCTCAAGAGCTTTATTACTGCTACTTTCACTCATAACTGTATAACCCAGTCCTTCCAGCATTCGTTTTGCCAACTTCAGGATGCTTTCTTCATCATCAACAAGGAGTATCAGTTCAGTGCCAGTCTGAAGAAGACTGCTTTCTTCGACTTTAAGAACTTCCTCTTTTTGGGTTATAGGAATAAAAACATTAAAGGTACTGCCTATACCCTTTTCACTTTCAACAGTTATAAATCCACCATGACTTTCAACAACGCCATGAACAACAGATAAACCCATGCCAGTTCCTTCGCCTATTCTTTTGGTGGTGAAGAAAGGATCAAAAATCTGTTCGATTATTTTCTGATCAATTCCAGATCCAGTATCATTCACTGATAATCTAGCGAATGCACCCGGGGTATTCGCTGAACGCGGGGTCATTATTGAGAAGTTATTAAAATCATGACTATTTAGACTTACCTCTCTCAAGCTCACAGTCACTTCACCTTTCTCATTCATAGCCTGGACAGCATTCCCAAAGAGGTTCATAATTACCTGATGGAATTGGGATATATCTGTCATAATTGCTCCGCAATCGTCAGATATATCCTGAATTATTGATATGGTGGTTGGCGTTGTAGAGCGAAGCAGCTTCAAGGTTTCTTTTATGAGAGACTGGGGATTCATTGGAATAAATTTGGTTTCATCTTTGCGACTGAAAGTTAGTATCTGACGGACAAGATCTCTTGCCCTGATGGAAGCTTTAAGTACCTCTTCAATCTTGTTTCCAATTGGATTCCCAGGAGAGATATCTTTAAGTGCCAATTCTGCATTTCCGAAAATGATAGTCAGAATATTATTAAAATCATGGGCAATCCCTCCAGCTAAAATTCCTATAGTTTCCATCCGTTGTGCTTTATTGAGTTTATAGGTGAGTATATCCTTTTCTTTTTCAGCAATCTTACGCTCAGTTATGTTCCGAAAATTGCATTGAATAAACCTCGATCTGTCAACTATTTGTAGATCAATGTCAATTTTTGATCCCAACTTATTTGTCACAAAAATGTCATCATAAGAAACAAGACCGGTAGCAGCTAATTTTTCCAAAACAATGTCAATATTATTGAGAGATTCTGAAAAACAAAATTCTTGAAGAGGCTTCCCTATGATTTCTTCTTGCGAATAACCCAACAACTTACAGCCAGCCTGATTAGCATTGACGATATGACCTGTTGTCTTTTCTACAAGAAATAGACCATCTTTAGCAGTTTCAAATAATCGCCGAAATCGTTCTTCAGAGTCCTGAAGTGCAAGCTGGGCTTGCTCTTTTTCCGTAATGTCTTCGAAAGCCAGGAGGATGATTTTCTCCTTTTCTTCTAAACGTTCAATCTGCCGTGCATTTAATAGCATGATGCGTCGGCCCAAAGTATTAAAATTGTGATCCACCTTGTAATCATTAAAGGTAGTATGTTCGGGAAGGATGGTTTCCAGCAGTTCCCGCAGTTTTGGGATATCCCACTGTTTGTTGCCCAAGTTATAGATAAGTTGTCCCACGGTCTCTTCAGGTGTTACCTTGAAGAATTCACAGAAGGAGCGGCTAACGGTGACCACCCGAAGGTTTTGATCCAGAGAAATTAAGGGTTCGCGCACCGTGTTGATGAGGCTCTCCGCGAACTCACTGGCTTCATCCGCGGCCTTTTTTATAATCTCCAGTTCTTTCCTGGTTTTTTCCAGGCCAGCTTCTATTTCCTTGCGTACTGTGATGTCTTCGATGGCCAAGAGAATGATTCGCGCCTTTCCCTCACCTTGTTTAATCTGGCGGGCGTTCAGCAGCATTATACGTCTGCCGATGGTGGCAAAATCGTGTTCAACCTCATAGTTATCAAAGCTGGCCCTTTGGGGAAGGATGGTTTCCAGTAGTTCCCGCAGCTTGGGGATGTCCCACTGTTTATTTCCAAGGTCATAGATGAGCTGTCCCACGGTCTCTTCAGGTGTTACCTTGAAGAATTCATAAAAAGAACGGCTAACTTTTACCACCCTGAGGCCTTGATCCAAAACAATGAGGGGTTCGCGTATGGTATTGATGATACTCTCTGCGTATTCTAATGAATGTATAAAGCTTTTTCTATTATCCACCATCTATCTCCAGTTTTTCATCTACCCACACCCACAAGATTATTGCCTGCTGGATAAGTTATTCTAAATTTTGTGCGTAACATTCTTACGTGATTGATTTGCAGGAGATTGCAATTGACACTTAATTCGGCCTCTGCCACAAGCTGTCACATCGGCTCAGTACGCGAAGCAGGAATCGGTGGCAAATAGCTAAGAAAGCAATGCAATTTTCTAGTAAGATCTACGTTTAGAAGGGTGAACCTAATCAACATGATGTGCGCTACAGAATCAGTGCATGAAAAATATGATATTCTGATGATTAAATCCCTGTTCTTAGAAAATATGCAGTAATCGGTAGATTACAAGGAATTCACTGGTGCTCTCCCATTGATACTGCCACCTCAAAGGTCTCAAAACTCTATCAACACTTTAACAAGAGCTTTCTACCGTTCTTGGAACTTCTGCTTGCCCAAATTCCAAACAACAAAAAATGAACTTAGTAGATGACATTCTCCATGAGCTCATGTTCGAATGACAGGCAATGAAATCGTCAGGCATGTCTTTCTGACTCTAGCATGCCCTTATCTTTGGTAAGGTAAAATCTGCAGTTGCTCCATTTCAAAGCAATTCCAGTACGGCAGATGCTACTGCTCTCTCAGGAGTTAACTGGTCGTGTTAAGGCGTAAAATGGCAAGTATTTCCAGTGGTAATATCATGCTTCGGCTATCCAATCATGCCGTGGTATCGAGCATGATCTCGCCCCATTATGATACCTCTTTCTCCTGCCGACTCATCCATCTCAAGAATTAATCGCAGCCAATATCGGATTTTTGTGTACACGGCTCTCCATTTCCGATCAATTCTGTCCGCTTCGCCATATAGCCGATACGAAATGGAGCAATAAGCGTTATTTGTATATGCAATTGCTGAGGCAGCAGGAGTTGGAAAAACAAATGGAGGTAGCCTGAGGG
>JBARUR010000133.1:0-21955 GCA_049645845.1 Desulforhopalus sp.
TCAGCTATCCAGCCAAGAACAAAAAAAGTGGCCTTCACCTGAGTCGGAGCATCTGCTAGAAGATTTAACAGATCGAGTGTGTTTTTTTCAACCCGTAATTCTCGCGAAGCCCAGGATGAAAAAGAGATATGTTCTTTAAAATTTTCAACCTGGAACCAATCTTCAACATCAAAAGTGAGGAGAATTGTTTTATTTTCGCGAGATTCAGATACCATCAATTCCCCTCAAATTTTTTCAAAAAACTTTACCAGCGAAACAATTCCTTTTGCCAGGAAAGAGTCAGCAGGACACGATGATCATCATAATCATCCCCTATCCGGTCGGACTCCTGTTTTGTGAAGGTGTAGTCTATACTTGCGGTATAATACTGCCAAAAAGTATAGCTAAGGGCCGTTCCTGCAATATATATGTCTCGTTGATAATTTCCATCTTGCTGTTCCCTGTCCTCATTAATATATGAAAGTCGCCCCGACAAGCCAATATCTTTTTTCAACTGATAGTTACCGAAAAGCTGGCTATCCCACCTATCCACAGCACCTCGTTCGTCGGAACCTGAAAAGTTATCAACATCGTAAGTCTTTTCTATAAGAAAATTAACAAAGCCATGTTGAAATGTATAATTTACTTCTGCTATCCCGTTCTCGGACCAGTTGGCACTTTGTCCATCTGTTTTCTCATAGGTCGGGCCAATACCGAGGCTGGTATACAATCTGGAAGAATAATCTCTCCTCCAGGTAAAGCGCATCTCATGGATGTCACTATCAGCCTGCTGGTCATCCTCATATCTGGTTGCAATATAGTTGTAACTTACCGTAAGGGGATTGTTGACTATCGAATTGTTTTCGACAGCAAGATCAAGGTAATATTCCTCGACATCGTCAGATAATTCTTCATCGGATGGTGTGCCGGCAAAGGTGTCCGATTCCTCAAAATCACCGAGGACATAGCGGACGCCCATTAGAGACTTCCATTTGGCGTTATATCTGTGCTCATTCCTCACACCAACTGTATATCGGTCATAATCTTCATCGCCTGCAAATCCTGTATCATCATTTCGTAGAACAATGTAATCAGCATTCAGACCAATCAGGCTGTCCTCCTGATAAAAATGATTTGAAAAGATACCGACCGTATTACGCCAGTACTGTCGCCTGCCACGATCAGTAGAGAGTTGTGGGTCTGTAGGAAGTACAATTTCCTCCAAGAGTGGGTCCCCAGGATTTTCGAAGTTTCTGGTTACCGTATCGTGATAGTCACTTCTAATAAAGCGGTTTGAAACACCCATCTGCCAGGTACGGGTCCAAAATCGATCTGCTTCAACATCTAATCTGGCATCCCAATCGGTTTCAGAATCTTTGACATCATATTTAATACCCGGTGCTGCCCGCAATTCGAAGCTGTCTCTTTCGCTTAAGCTGATAAAATTAATCATCGGGGAAAGAACAAACTGTTGAGCGTCATCTGCATCATCAGCTCCCTCACCACTCCGGTCACTGTAATCAAAGCCAACACTTACCCCGCCTATCAAGCTGTTGTCGCGGGAATAAGAAACTGAAGGAGCTGCAATCAGACACAAAACCACAAGGGATGAAAATTGTTTAGAATATTTTATGATAGACATATAAGCGCCGTGTCGCCTCCAACTGGTTAGTGTACGATGACTATATCATCTGATTTGATAAAGATATTTCTTTCTAATTTCTTCCCCGCCAGGAAGTCATCATAGTCAAACTTTAGAGTATTACTTCTGAACAATTCGCTGTCACCAGCATCTTTTCTGACAACCGTGAGTTCCGAATTGGCCCACTCATTAAATCCGCCACATCGCGCCACAACCTGAACAAGATTGATAGGATAATCAAGATAAAATATTCCAGGCGCTAATACCTTGCCCATAACGGTATATCTCTGGCTGTTGCTTTGTCCAAGAACAACAGTAACAACAGGGTCATCATAAACAGTTGCAAAAATTTCTTTCAGATAATCTGCAAGCTGCGTAAGCGTGAAGCCTACTGCTGGTACGTCTCCTACGTGTTTGAGAGATATTTTACCGTCAATCCGGACAATTACTCTTCCAACACCGGAACGAAGGCTGTCCCCTTCGGTTTCCGCCACTCTTGTTCCGGAGGGAGCTTCTATGGACATATCCCCTTCTCCATAGACTTGGACGCTCAGAACATCGCCGTGTCCAATTATATATTCCTGAGTATCTTTTACTTTTTGAGCAGATGGTCCCAGGATTCTATCACGAGCGCTGGTCAATAGTTCTTTGGTGACAGGGACATCGGCTGTTGACTGTGCAGCCATTCCACTGTTGCTGAATAACATGATAACGGCGAGACATAAGAGAAATATTGAGTTTTTCGGCATGATCTCCTCCTAACTTGGTTTGTTTTAGATTTCGAAAACCTATCAAGTGAACAATAGATCATATATCCACTTATTTGTCACTCATCAGGATAGGCAAGAATCATTTTTCTCAATAATCCGAATTATTACTCTAACCAAACGAATTTTCGATAGGAAAAATAGATATATTTAATTAAACTGCATTAATCGATATAACTGTACATGTTACGAGATATTTATTGATCGATTTTCAGCTCCACCATCTAATAGGATTGCCCATGATTTACGCTCGCTTTGTAATTTTTATCTTCATCATCTTTTTCTCTTTCAATATTGCCGGTTGTTCAGATTCCAGTCAAAAAAGAGAAAAACATTACGCAAGAGCGCTTGAGTACGTAAAAAATGATGACGAAAAAGCCGCGATACTCGAGCTGAGGAACGCTATTCAAGTTGACCCTATGTTTGCCGATGCCCGGTATCAGTTAGGACTGCTTTACCTGAAGACAGGAAATCCCAAAGCTGCCTTTGGTGAACTGCAGCGAACAGTTTCTCTTGATCCTGAGAATCTGGATGCAGGAGTAAAGGTTGCCGAGTTTCATCTGCTCTCCAAGCAAATTGATGAAAGCCGTAAATATGTTGATCAGGTCCTTACCGTCGATCCGAATTATCCTGATGGATTAGCACTGCTGGCCAACCTTGAACTGATAGAAGGGAATTTCACCAAAGCACAAGAGGCAATTGATAAAGCTCTTGTCGAAGCACCGGAAAATGACAAATTTTACAATATAAAAGGCCGCATCCTTATTGCCCGGGACAAACTCGATGAAAGTGAAAAAATGTTTCAAAGGGCTATTGACCTCAATCCCGATAATTTCACCAACTATCGGACAATGCTGATGCTTCATGAACAGAGACAAGATGAAAAAGCCATCCAAAAGCTCCTCGACACAATGCTTGTTCAGTTTCCAGAGAACCACCAATTGCAGCTGATACTTGCAGATCTTTATCAGAAAAAAGGCATGCTTGACGAGGCGGAAAATGCATTGCTAAAGTTAATTGAGATTGATCAGGAATCAATTCCTTTTCGACTTACGCTTGTCGAGTTTTACAAAAGATACCAATTATTTGACAAAGCCGAGGATGCCTTAAAATCTTCCCTGGATGATTTCCCTGAAGATCTTGAACTACAGGTAGCTCTCGCTGAATTAAGTTTTGATTTGCAAAAAATCGATCAGGCTCGTTCGATAATGGAGAATATCCTGGCAACAAATCCTGCCAATGGTGGAGCAAATTTACTAAAAGCTCGTTTTTTAATTAGAGAGGGCAAAAATAGCGAGGCAATAAGCATCATAACTCCGCTAATGAACGATTATCCTAAGTGGGCTGAACTATTCTATTATTCAGCACTCACTCAACTGAGACTCGACAACATCGAACTTGCACAAAAATCCATCGAACAGGCCATTCAAAACAATCCTAAAAATGACAGATATCACGCACTCGCCGCTCAGATTCACCTGACAAAGGGGAACAGCAGCGATGCAGCAAGAGAAGCTGCTACTGCCCTTCGAATTAATCGACAGAATTCTATCGCAGTTAAAATTCTTGCCAAATCATTTGTTCAAGCCAAAGAGTTTGACAATGCGATTGAATTTATAGGGAAATTAAATGAAGAAGCTGTCGCCGGCGATGCTGAACTGCTTGGTAGTCTTGCCCTCGCCTACCTTGGTAAAGATGAAAAAGAAAAGGCCAAAGAAATTTTTTCCGAGCTGATCAAACTGGACCCCGATAACTCCAAGGCACTCGCTTTCCTTACAGCACTGACTGTCGGCCAGGACGTCGCCAAAGGTATTGATTTTGTTAAGAGCAAGATAGCGGAAAATGAAACTGCGGGGCATTATATTTTACTTGGCGACCTTTTATCAGAGAACAAACAGTTCGATGAAGCCCTTCAGGCTTACCAAAAAGTGCAGGAACTTGCCCCTGAACTTCCGCAAGGATATATTTTAAGTGCACGTCTTTTAAGCCATTTGGGGAAAATTGATGAGACAATAGCAGAATACGAAGAGTTACTGCAAACGGATCCAGATTCTATTGCCGGGATCATGGGATTGGCAACCGCTTTTGAAATCAAGGGCAATTGGGATGAGGCAATGAAAAGATATGCCCAGGCGCTTAATCTTCAACCAAATCTACCGGCTGCGGCCAATAACCTCGCCTGGCTGCTTGCCTCAACAGAAGGATCAGACTTAGGCGAAGCTCTTCGCTTGGCCATGCAGGCCAAGCAAGCTCTTCCAGATCAACCGCATATCGCGGATACCCTCGGCTGGGTACATTATAAAAGGAAATCATATTCTCTGGCCATCTCGCAATTCAGGCAGGCTTTAGAAAACCGCCCGAATGATCCGGTTATCCAATACCATCTTGCCCTTGCTCTTTATGGAAACGACGAAAAGCAGCAGGCAATTAAATCCCTTGAAAAAGCGTTGGAAGAAAATTCCAGTTTTGAAGACCGTGACGAAGCCGAGAATTTGCTTAAAGAGTGGAAAAAGGAAGTGGGTGAGTAAAATTATTTGCCGAGGCAAAACTGTTGGAAGATGACATCAAGGATGTCATCAGTGGTAGTTTCTCCAACTATGTCCGCAAGATAATCCAGGCATTCCTGCAAATCAACTGCAATGAGATCATTAGTCATTCCACTTTGCAGGGAGAGCATGACACGGTCACACGCTTCCACCGCCAAAATAAGCGCCTGCTTATGGCGTATATTCGGAGCGCATCCACCCTCTTCCCAAAGCTCACTTCCGGATGTGACTTTGTCAAATACCGCTTGTTTTAATTGTTCGATTCCTATTTGCTCCCTAGCGGATATCTTTATACAATCTCCGATATCAGACAGAGACGACAGGTCTGTAATACATCCCTCACAGAGATCGATTTTGTTGATGACCGGTAAGATAGGTTTGTGGCTGACCATTGCGAAAAGTGCGCGGTCTCCGTCCGTCAACTCCCGCGAACCATCAACCAGAAAAAGGACTAAGTCGGCTGTATTAATTAGGTCCCTTGCCCGGCTAATGCCAAGTTCTTCCACTTCCCCGGCATCATCTCGAATTCCAGCCGTATCGATGATACGAACCGGCATACCTTTTATATCAACGACCTCTTCAATCGAATCACGGGTTGTACCCGGAATTGCGGTAACAAGTGCTCTTTCTTCCTGAAGAATGGTATTCAGCAGACTTGATTTTCCAACATTTGGAAGACCTGCAATAACCAGGCAAATACCTTCTCTATACAGCTTTCCCTGATCGGCGTTCTGCTGAAGCTTTTTGAGCGGCTCAATCACCTCTTTTTCCAGCTGGATAATCAGTGCACTATGATCAATTATTTCAACATCCTCATCGGGAAAATCGATAGCGACTTCTATGACAGCCCGCATTTGTACAAGGCTTTTTCGGATTGGATCAATTCTATTATACAAAACTCCGGAGAGTTGCTCCTGAGCGAGTTCAACGCCTTTTCTCGTCTTGGCGGAGAGGATATCAATCACTGCCTCAGCCTGGGTCAGATCGATTCGTCCATTAAGAAAAGCTCTCTTGGTAAATTCACCAGGTGAAGCGAGAACAGCACCATTTGCCAGAATGAGTTCAAGAACATTCTGCAACACTAGAAAACTGCCATGGCAGTGAATTTCTACGACATCCTCTCGGGTATAGGTGTGGGGAGCGGCCATAAAAACGGCCAGGACTTCATCAAGAATTTTACCATGGCCGGGTGTGCGGATATGTCCATAGTAAAGTTGGTGGCTCTTGTAATCGCAACTACTTTTTTTCGGCTGAAAGATAGTCTTGAGGAGTCCAAGAGCAAGTTTACCACTAATGCGAATAATACCAATGCCGCCAGCACCCGGTGGGGTGGCAATGGCGGCAATTGTCTCTTCAGAATATACAGAATTCACAGAGGAACCTCACAATGTATAACCTCAGGACTCGTTCCCTTTTTTCGTTCCGGATTTATTTGGTCGGCCTTTTGATTGGGGGCGCTTCCGGCCACCGGGACGATTTCCTTTACCCGGCTTATAAATGAGGATCTTTTTGAAGAGACCATCACCAACCGAACGGCTGCGAATTTCCTTATCTTCCTGGAGAATCATATGAATGACTCGTCTTTCACCTGGATTAAGAGCCGGTAGAACCTGGGTTTTGCCGTCTTCTTTTACCTGCGCAGCCATCTCAACTGCCTTGATTTTTAATTCTTCGAGTCTCTTTTCGCGAAAGTCACCGACATTAATTGAAATTCTTAACCGTTCGGGAACTTTTCGACTAATGATTTTTCGTAAAAGATATTGCAGACTATCAAGAACCTTACCATCCGCTCCGGTTAAATTCTCTTCGAATTCGCCCCGAAGTGTACATACTACGGATTGCCCTGTGGTTTCAACCTCAAGAACTGAGGGAAATCCCATCAATTGAACAAGCTGAAGCAGTTCTGTTTTGACAATTTCCAGACTTTCAGGACTCACTTCAGTACCAGGTTCCTTGTCCGTCAAATCATCGTCTTCATCCTCTTCGTCCTCAACTGCCTCATCCTCAACTTCAATCGACTTGTCATCTGAATTCGAGGGATTTTCAGAGTCACCCTTCTCTTCAGATTCCGACTTGACAAAGCTGTCTACTTCGAAAACATCTGCAACAATCTCTTCTATGTCGGGCTTTATTTGTACTCGTATATGCGCTTTTTTGCGTATAAGCCCAAAGATACCTGTGGTACCTGTCTCAATGACCTCTATTTCAAGCTTCTCCTGAGGGACCCTCAAGGTATCACAAGCATTTTTTATAGCTGCAGCAACTTCTTTTCCGTAAAAATCTTTTTTGTCTAAAGACATTTAATTACCTTCTTCAAATATATCTCAACCACCCTAAAACAGTTTTATTCTGCCTGCTCTCTGTTCTTATTTCAGGTAGCGGCCGATTTGTTGGATTCCCGATTAATAAGCACCTGCTGAAGAATGGAAAGCAGATTGTTTACAAACCAATATAAAACAAGACCTGAAGCAAAATTTAGAAACATAAATGTAAAAACGACCGGCAAAAACATCATAATTTTGGCCTGGGTCGGATCCGCTGTAGTTGGAGAAAGCTTTTGTTGTAAAAACATTGATGCTCCCATGAGCAAAGTCAGTACAGGCAACCCGCCCAGATAGGGCAGATCAAAACCAATCCACAATCGATCAGGAGCGGACAGATCGGTAATCCACAACATAAAAGGTGCATGCCGCAGTTCGATACTCTGTAAGAGCACTTTGTAAAGGGCGAAAAATACCGGAATTTGGAGCACCATTGGCAGACAACCACCAAGAGGATTGACTTTGTAAGTCTTATAAAGACTCATTACCTCCTGATTCATTTTGGTGGGATCGCTTTTGTATTTTTCCTTGATTTTTACCATCTTCGGCTGCAGTTTTTGCATATTTTTCATCGACTTCAAGCCCTTCTGGGATATCGGCCAGAAAGCTGCTTTGAAGAGGATGGTGACCAAAATGATGGAAATACCATAGTTTTGAAAGAAAGAGTAAAACATATTCAACAGCCAGAGAGTCGGCTTGGCAATGACATCAAACCAACCGAAATTAACTGATTTATCAAGATTATAACCGATATCTTGAAGCATATTCAGTATCTTTGGACCGTAAAAAACATGATAATTGTATTTTTGTTCGGATCCCGGTTGAAGAGTGTCGAGCTCGCCGGCGAGTTGACTTTTGGCAAATAAATCGGTGCCTTCTATCGTGAATGTGTTTCCTGCACCATTTTTGGGAACTAAAGCACAAAGGAAATAATTGCCTTCATATCCAGCCCAATCTATCGTTCCCTGCAAGGTTACAGGTCCATCTTCAAAGTCGTCGGAACTGACTTCTTCCAGACTGCCGTTCAAAAAAGCAGCAGGTCCACCAAACAGGAATCGATCCGCCGGACTGCTAACCCCTTCGAAACGGGAATTGACCAATGCCAACTGAGGAATCCCCTGCAATAGACTATCGGAGCGATTTTTAATCGTTATGGAAAGATCGATTAAATAGCTGCTGTTATCAAAGGTATATATTCGTTCTACCTGCAGGCCATTTCCTGCTTCCGCCGTCATCCTCAGTTCAGCTTTACTTTTATCTTCCGATAAACTGAGACTCTTTACTTCACTATCATATAATATGCGCGAACCGACAGCACTTCCCCAGGAGAATTGCAGAGGAAACCCCTGGGTTGCCGTGGTTTTCACCAACTGCATGCCAGGTGAATCTTTTTCATTAGTCTCACTATGTTGCTTCAGAATAAAGCTGGTTATTGTGCCGCCGTCTTCAGAGAGGACTGCAGTATATAGATCTGTGTCGATGGTAACATCGTTCGGCGTTCGATCATAGGCTACTGCGGGGGATGGTGCAGCAGTGGTCGCTTGATCAACAGCCGAAGCGGCTGGTGCCTGGACAGGTGCAGGTTGGGCTTGCTCCCTTGATTGCTGAGCGGTTTCATTCACGGCCACAGGCTGTTCGAAACCAACAAAAAAATATTGATAACCGAGAAGAATTACAAAAGAAATGATGATCGCCAAAAAGGCTCTGTATGTGTCCATGAACTGTCCGTAAATTGTGTCAAAACCGGAAGGTTATGTCAGTTATCAAAAGTGACCGGAGGTCTACCCGTTTACCGAACTGGGTCATATCCGCCTCGGGAGAAAGGGTGACAGCGAAGTATCCGACGTAGTCCCAAAAAAGAACCTCGGGTAACTCCATATTTTTCAATGGCCTGAATTGTATACGTGGAACAGGTGGGGGTAAAACGACAGGACGGTGGCAACAAAGGCGAAATAAAATACTGGTAGCCTCTCACAAATCCGATGAAAATCGTCTTGAGGTATTTACTTATTTTCATTTCATACGCCATGACAACAAGCAAAACGCTCTGCGAGAGGCATTACAGCCGCACGAATATCTCCTGGATGTAAACAGGAAAAATCAGGACGAACGGCAAAAACAATATCTGCGCCTGCCGGATAGTGTTTTTGCCAAAGCCGAAAAGATTCTCGAATAATCCGTTTGAGACGATTTCTTTTAACTGCACCACGAATCTTCCGATGCACACTGATTCCGAGCCTGCTGTTACCTGTCGAATTTGGTTGACAGATAAGCGTAAACCCCACACCATGCAACCGTTTTCCCCTGCTGTAAACTTCCTCAAACTCCCATCCTTTACGCAACAGGGAGCTTTTTAAAAGTCGCTGTCCAGCCAAGGTTATGCCGTAAGCCTTCTGCGACCTTTTGCTCTTCGTGCTCTTATGACTGCTCTCCCTGAACGAGTGCTCATTCTCTCACGCCATCCGTGGGTGCGTTTACGTTTTAAATTGCTTGGTTGAAAAGTTCGCTTGCTCATTATTACTTCCTCATCTGTAAATTACATGGTGAAACCATGAAACCTTTTTAGCTTCAAAGAGTCGAGAATTACTTTCTTTATTGTGTAATTCCAGGCTGTTCCTCGAATCAGTTACATCTCGCCGGCAGCAAAGAATCCATCTACGAGGTTACAAATTACAAAACAGAAATATTAACCACATTTACCGAGTGGTGTCAAACATTTTTGTTTATCGGGATCACCCATATATTGCAGAACACCAGCGGCTGTGCTATTCTCCTCCAGGCAAAACTCCTGAGCCGATCCATACCCACACCAGGCCAAGAAATTCCATTCCTGAGCCCTGAAAAGATTCTTGAGGTATATAAGATGTCTGATTCCGCACCGCAAATATATGCTGATATCGATTGGGCCTCACTACGGGCCAATGCTCTCGCCCAAAAAGGCTGGCGGGAAAAAGGGCCTGCCGAATGGGATCAAAAAGCCAAATCCTTCGCTGGTCGCAACAAAAGCGCGGCATATGTTGATCTTGTTCTTTCTCATATGTCTCTTGATCCATCTTTCACAGTCCTTGACATCGGCTCCGGCCCCGGTACTCTCGCGATACCTATGGCTAAAAGTGTGAAATCGGTCACTGCCATTGATTTTTCCCAAGGAATGCTCAACACTCTTGAAGAAATCGCCCGGGAAGAAAAGCTTGACAACATTCAAACTGTGCAATGTGCCTGGGAAGATGACTGGCACCAGAAAGGCTTACAACCGCACGATGTTGCAGTCGCTTCCCGATCAATGGGGGTGAAGGATTTGCAAGCTGCTCTTAACAAAATTAACAGATATGGCACGAAATATGTCTTCCTCACCGATAGGATAGGTTCAACACCATTTGACGAAGGTGCTTTTAAAGCAATCGGTCGCCCATTTTTTCCCGGGCCGGATTATATTTATACCCTGAATATACTCTATTCCATGGGAATCTATCCGAATGTTACCATCCTTAAACTTGAACAAATCAATGAGTATGCTTCCATAACCGAGGCAATTAATTCCTACAGCTGGATGTTTCACGAGATCACTCCCGAAGAAAATAAAGCTTTGGAAAAATACTTATCAGGAAAGATAATTCATTCAGAAAATGGCCGGGTGACTGTTCGCCGGGATTCGCCTCCGCAATGGGCACTCATCTGGTGGGAAAACACTACAGAATAAAATTTTTTATTAAACCACATATATGATTAATGAATACGATATTGCGGTTATCGGGGCTGGCCACGCCGGTTGCGAAGCTGCACTTGCCGCTGCAAGAATGGGCTGCAAAACACTGCTGACAGTAATTAATGCCGATACGATTGGCGCAATGTCCTGCAATCCCGCTATTGGTGGATTAGCCAAAGGCCATCTTGTCCGTGAAATTGATGCGCTTGGCGGTGAAATGGCCAAAAATATTGATGCGACTTCCATTCAATTTCGTCGACTGAATACCAGCAAAGGTCCTGCTGTACGTTCTTCCCGGGCTCAGGCAGATCGATTGCTCTACCGTCTGCGCATGAAATCGATTATCGAAAATCAACCGAACCTGACGGTAAAACAAACAGTTGTTGCCGGGCTTCTTGTTGAAAATGATCGAATTTGTGGAATATGCACATCCCTTGGTGAGCATATTCGTGCTAAAGCAGTTGTTGTCGCCACCGGCACCTTTCTTAATGGCCTCGTCCATATAGGAATGAAAAATTTCCCAGCGGGACGACTGGGCGACGCTCCATCAAAAAGTCTGGCGACCTGGTTCAAGGAACAAGGTTTTGAAGTCGGCCGGATGAAGACAGGTACTGTTCCACGACTCGCTTCCAACACTATTGACTATTCAGAACTTGAAATCCAGCACAGCGACTCCCCTCCGGCTCATTTTTCTTATTCGGCAAAGGGTGGGTATACTCTTCCCCAGTTGCCCTGCTATATTACTTATACTAACGAGAACACCCACGAAATAATCCGCCGGGGAATAGATCAATCGCCAATGTATGCCGGTATTATTAAAGGAATAGGAGCCAGATACTGTCCTTCGATTGAGGATAAAGTCATGCGTTTTCCGGAGAAAACACGGCATCAGATTTTCCTTGAACCGGAGGGACTTGATACCATTGAGGTTTATCCAAACGGGGTACCCACGAGTCTGCCCCTTGTCACCCAGACAGCCATGATTAATTCTATAAAAGGCCTGGAAAAAGCACAGATCATCAGACCCGGATATGCTATTGAATATGATTATATCGACCCTCTCGGTTTACACCCCTCACTTGAAACCAAACGAATGCGAGGATTGTTTTTTGCAGGGCAAATCAACGGAACCTCCGGCTACGAAGAGGCCGCGGCACAGGGCCTTGTAGCCGGGATTAATGCAGTCCGCTACAGCATGGGTCAGGAGCCATTGATTCTCGACCGGTCACAGGCTTACATCGGTGTACTTATTGATGATTTGGTCACTTGTGGCACAAAAGAACCCTACAGGCTCTTCACGTCAAGAGCAGAATATAGACTCCTGCTGAGAGAAGACAATGCAGATAGTCGGCTCGCTCAGATTGGTTATGAATTAGGTCTAGTGCGGGATGATGCCCATCAGGCATTCCTGCAAAAACAGCAATTAATCCGGGAGGGCATTGAAGCCTTGGAGAGTATTTCTCTCAAACCGAATCCGGCAATGAACAAATCACTCACAACGCTGAACAGCAGTGATCTTAAACAAAAATCTACCCTCTCCGACCTTTTGCGCCGCCCGGAACTCTCCATCGATTCCTTTTCTTGTTTACCCGTTTCAGACAAGGAACGCGCGCTCATTGACGATCTTAAGTCCAGTCCGGTCAAAGAAGAAATCGAACTGCGGGTCAAATTTAAAGGATATATTGATCGACAAACCGAACAGGTGGCCCGGTTTAAGAAAATGGAATCGGTTCTTCTGCCAAAAGATCTCGACTATCACTCACTTTCAGGTCTTTCCAATGAAGTTGTTGAAAAACTTACTCGAATACAACCGCTTTCACTAGGCCAGGCATCACGTATTTCAGGTATAACACCTGCGGCTATTTCCGTACTGCAGGTTCATCTGAAAAAAATACAGAAACATCAATAATCACTGAGCGATATGACGTATCCTGAAATCGATCCGATTATTTTCAGCCTCGGCCCTCTCCATGTACGCTGGTACGGACTCATGTACGTCCTCGGCTTTCTTGCCAGCTACTCTCTTGTACGCAGACAGATTCGGCAATTTAAATACCAACAACTTGCCGACCATTTTGAGAATCTCAACCTTGTTCTCATTTTGGGTGTAGTGATCGGCGGCAGATTGGGTTATGTCGTATTCTACAACTTATCCTATTATCTTGAACATCCCCTTGAAATCTTAGCGACCTGGAGCGGTGGTATGTCTTTCCACGGCGCCTGTATTGCTCTTATTCTCGGAGGATGGATATTTTGCCGGAAGAACAATATTGATTTCTGGAAATCCGCCGATATCTACACCGCCACTCTCCCCATAGGATTGGGTCTCGGCAGAATCGGTAATTTTATCAATGGTGAATTATACGGCAGGGTGACTGATCTTCCCTGGGGAATGGTATTCCCCGGCGGTGGCCCTCTTCCTCGGCATCCCTCGCAACTATACCAGGCCTTTCTTGAAGGTTTTGTCCTTTTTGTAATTCTCTGGTCAATACATAAAAAGCCCTGGCAGAAGAAGCGATACTGGCCTCATGGCAGCGTTATAGCCATGTTTCTCATTGGATATGGCTGTCTGAGGATTATTGTTGAATATTTCAGGGAGCCTGATCAACAAATTGGCTATCTCTTCGGCTTAATTACGATGGGTCAGCTATTAAGTGCTTTTATGGTTGTAAGCGGGCTGCTCATTTGGAAGATCCGCTTGAGCAGTACCAGCAGTTAACTCAGCAGTAGGTCGTACCACCCTGCTGCACAGGTTCTTTCCTGGCTTAAATTTGACAACATTATGCGCAGGAATAACTATTTCTTCTCCTGTCTGGGGATTTCTCCCTTTTTGCGCTGCCCTTTCAACAACTTTAAAAGAACCAAACCCTGACAAGGTTACCCTCTCACCCTTCTCCATAGCTTCAACCAATCGAGAGAGCACTTTGTTAAGAGCCATTTCAGCTCGAACTTTAGTCATGCCTCCTGCTTCAGCTATCGTTGCAACAAGTTCGCTTTTATTCATTTTCCGACCTTCTTCCGCTCATTAGCGCCAAATTACCTTCGTTTATATGGGATTAGTGCCTTAGAAATTCATTTCTTGTTTTTAGGAATGAATTTCTAGGGTACTTATCCCCCTCAAAGCATGGGGACTAAAAAAGAGTATTCCCTTGTGAGGTGTGAGAAACTTAATCATAAAGACGAATGTATTTGTAGCCGCTCCAGCAGAAAAAACAATTGTCGGATATACTGCAAGTGTACTAGGTATTTATACCCAAAGCTGACATCAACAAAAACATATCTTTTGAATACAGTGAGTTACCTGCAGATCAATTCCTGCTCAACACTTATTAAACTGATGCCATCGCGCCAATTAGCCCGAAAAAAGTTTATAACTCAAAAGATATAAACTCGTAATAACCAAAAATTACGGAGGGCTAAGTAAAAAACTTCATCTACGAGGCAGTGCTCTTGGAGTGCGACGACTCAGATGAAGAGTTCTTACGATGCCATCAAAAATGAAACATTAATCAGTGCTTGCAAAACCATTGCGAACTGCATAATTCACAAGGTCGATACTGTTTTTCCTGTTGAATTTCCGAAGGAGGTTGGAGCGATGATGATCGATTGTTCGCTGGCTCAAGTTTAATTGTTCAGCCATTTTTTTGCTCGTATACCCCTTAACTACCAGTTGTAATATCTCATTTTCCCGTTTGGTCAGTTCTTGAAACGGAGTTTTCTTCTCGAATCGAAACATGTTAATTACATCATCAGCGAAGTCATCGACCATATGCGGTGATATATAGCTTTTACCTGATAAAACCTTCTCTATGGCAATCAGAAGTTCATGATCCGAATCATCTTTCATCAGATACCCATCAGCTCCAGCACCCATTGCATTGTAAAAATACTGTTTATTTTTATGCATTGTCAGCATAAGTATCTTGATCCAGGGATACTTGCTCTTCACTAACCTGGTTGCCTCCATTCCACCTATACCAGGCATGGAAATATCCAAAACTATCATATCCACTTCAGCGCTCTCAAGGAAAAGCATGAGCTCTTCCCCGTTGCTTACTTCCCCCACTACTTTGAGTCTGTCATTTTTTTTGACGATATTTTTTATTCCATGACGAATGAGCACATGATCATCAGCGAGCAGTATGTTAAAGCTTTCTTTCCCAGGTTTCATTGTCGTGCCTCCTGTCACTTATTTTGTCTCGATCGTCTTAGCCCGCACTTCTCATGAACATTGTGTTGATTTTCAGAATATATTCGTTTTTTCAGGATGTTCGACATTTTTCAATTTCCCTCTTAACCAACACAATATTCACCAAAGGTCAGTCCATGCGGCACCATCTTCGTCAGTATTTTGCTAGTGAACATAGCCTACTATGGTTCACTATCAAAAACTTTTAAGCTGACGCCGCCTGAACTGATGAAATGCGGGTTAGGTTTTACGGGTAATTTGCTGTTCCCGGTCAACGGTTACTGTTGATCAATTTACATTTCTTTCATCAAAATCAATAATAGTAAAAATACCATCTTTGATAACCATACTTTTTCTCTAAAAACAATTTCACTTCTATTTTGTGCATATCTCACACCTATGATCTAATTTTTCTTGACTTTATGGGTCAGAGCGCTTTGATTAACTGGTCTTTAAAGACAGGCCGTCATACATCAGCTACACATTTTTTTTTGTAAGTCAAAGGGAATAACTCCCTTTTAAATATATTTTGGTTCAAATAGAGCGAAGACAATTTGAGGTGAAACAATGATTTTAAAGATTTTTCCATTTATTGCCTGGTTTAAAGATTATGATGCCGGGAAGTTTAAAATCGACTTCCTAGCAGGTCTCACTGTAGCCCTGGTTCTTATCCCCCAATCAATGGCCTATGCCCAGCTTGCCGGTTTGCCTGCATACTATGGGTTGTACGCCGCTTTTCTGCCACCAATGGTCGCGGCACTTTTTGGGTCCAGTCGACAGCTGGCAACCGGTCCTGTTGCGGTAGTCTCCCTTATGTCAGCCGCCTCCCTTGAGCCGCTTGCCACTGCGGGCTCGAGTCAGTTCATTGCGTATTCTATCGCTCTTGCGTTGACTGTTGGTATTTTCCAGTTTTCTCTCGGTGTACTTCGTTTAGGTCTTGTTGTAAATTTTCTATCACATCCAGTGGTCAATGGTTTTACCAACGCTGCTGCCATTATTATTGCTTCATCTCAGTTTTCAAAGTTTTTCGGGGTATATGTCGATAAAGCCGAACACCATTATGAGACAATGGTAAGGGTTGGACAGGCGGCTATGGACTATACTCATCTGCCGACTCTTCTTTATGGAGTTGGCGCTGTAATCATTATGGCTGTGCTCAAAAAGCTAAACCCGCGCATCCCCAACGTACTTGTTGCTGTTGTTATTACCACTATCATTTCTTATTTTACCGGTTTCAACAATGATGCAAAGGTTGATATTGCCGCCATCCAACAACCAAATATTCAAGAAATAATACCAGCTTTCAACGATTCAGTTACCGAAATTGAATCATTAGGGAATCAACGAGCCGCTATTAATCTACAAATAGATAAAGAATTGAAGGAGTTGCAGGACGGACACGGCAAGTCTCCGGAACTCATTCAACTGCAGAGTCAGGTTGAACTCCTCAGCCTCGAAATGGGTGAGGCCAAACATCATAGCCATTTAATCCGGTCGGAGCTGCGGTCCTTAAAATTTGAAGCTTTAAAAGATAATGATTCTTTTATACTTTATCCAAAGAATTTAATTCCTGAAGGTGTAGATACAGATGGACAAACCTGGAGATTGAAAGTAGGCAACTCTATCATAGATCCTGCCAATATTCCTGTCATGGGCGGAGGCGCGGTTGTTGGTAATGTTCCTCAGGGTCTACCCCAGTTTACCATTCCGGAGCTCAATGCTAAGTCTTTTATGAAACTACTTCCAACCGCCATTATTATATCTCTGCTCGGCTTTATGGAAGCTATCGCGATTGCTAAAGCTATGGCAGCCAAGACTGGACAAAAACTTGATCCAAACCAGGAACTCATTGGTCAGGGACTTGCAAATATATTCGGTTCGATCGGCTCAAGTTATTCTGTTTCCGGTTCATTTTCCCGATCTGCCGTTAACCTCCAGGCAGGTGCCGTATCAGGCATTTCATCGGTTATCACGTCAGTGATGGTTGTCATTACACTGCTGTTTTTTACGCCCTTGCTTTATCACCTCCCCCAGGCCGTACTGGCTGCAGTTATCATGATGGCTGTTATTGGCCTTGTTAATATAAAAGGATTCATTCACTCGTGGAAGGCGCAATGGTATGACGGCGCAATTTCCATACTCAGTTTCATGGTCACTCTCTATTTTGCTCCGCATCTCGATAAGGGTATTATGGTGGGTGTTGCGCTTTCTATGATTGTGTTTCTATACAAATCCATGCGACCTGTAGTGGCAAGGCTATCAATGAACGAAGAAAATGTTCTGATGAGTGCGGAACACTACCGCCTCAAGGGTTGTCGCCATATTTCGGTTGTACGATTTGATGGCGCACTGTTTTTCGCCAATGCCAGTTATCTTGACGAACAGGTAGCAAAGTTCAGAACTGAACAACCTGAGCTCCGGTACATCCTCCTCGATGCCCGCGGCATCAACGACATGGATGCATCTGGTGAAGAAGCTTTAGAGATGCTCTGCAAAAGAGTGAGAAGTGCAAAACTCGGTTTTGCGATGTGCGGTGTTAAAGGACAGGTTCTCAAGGTTATGGAACGAACGGGCTTGATTGAAGAGATCGGCAAGCAACATATGTATGCCGACAGTAAAGCTGCCGTTGCTGCTCTGATTGATATAATTCATAAAGGAACTGACCTTCCTGAGGCTGGTTGTGACAACTGTCCCCTGACGAAATATATCCCTCAAGCAACAAATACCTATAATTAATTTTTTTGAAGCACTTACTTTCCTTTTCGAGGAGGGTAAGTGCTTCAGATATTTTCTTCACAAATGTCCCGATAATGAAATGGGCCAAATAATTCCCGTCACAAGTAGCTGAAATTTATTTTTCTTCCCCCTCCACTGGTATTTTTCTGGCCCACAGGTCTCTTGTTGCGATGGACCTGCAGGACTGTTATAATCCTCCAGTTCACCTACCCTATGTCACTACTTTAACCAGGAAATAACCAATGAAGAAACTGCTTTTGTTGTTATGTGCAACACTTGCAACGGGCACTTTTGCATTTGCCAGTAGCAGTGCGGGTACAGTGGTTGATACCACAGGACTTACCGGATCCCTTTTAGGGATACTCTCAGTTATTCTTTTTGTCTCCGCTTATTCCTTAGTTATTCTTGAAGAACATCTCCATCTCAGAAAATCCAAACCAGTACTTCTTGCTGCAGGAATTATCTGGATTCTTGTTGCCATCACTTTCAATGGACTCGGTAATACTCATGCAGCTGAGGAAGCTATTCGCCACAACCTTCTCGAATATGCCGAACTGTTTCTCTTCCTGCTGGTGGCCATGACTTACATCAACGCCATGGATGAGCGCAATGTTTTCCAAGCATTGCGATCCTGGCTCGTAACGCGCGGATTCTCCCTGCGAACCGTGTTTTGGGTTACCGGTGGTCTGGCTTTTGTGATTTCTCCCGTAGCTGATAATCTGACCACCGCTTTGTTGATGGGAGCAGTTGCCATGGCCGTCGGCGGCAGCGACAAAAAATTTGTCGCAATAGCTTGTATCAATATCGTCATAGCTGCAAATGCAGGAGGGGCATTTTCGCCGTTTGGTGACATTACAACACTCATGGTGTGGCAGAAGGGCATTGTCCAGTTTACCGAATTCTTTAATATCTTTATTCCCTCCCTAGTCAACTGGCTGATACCTGCTTTTTTCATGAATTTTGCCATCAGCAGGAAGACACCTCAACCGAGCAAAGATCAATATGTTTTAAAACTTGGTGCCAGGAGGATCATGCTCCTCTTTCTTCTAACCATCTCGACTGCTGTTTCATTTCATAATTTCCTTCACCTTCCTCCGGCTACAGGCATGATGCTTGGCTTGGGTTATCTTGGATTCTTTTCTTATTATTTAAAGCGAAAAGAACATCGAAATTATGACATTGATGACAACCCACTGGCTCATCAAACATATAATGCGAAACCCGATCCTTTTGATCTTTTTAAAAAGGTTGCAAGAGCTGAATGGGACACTCTCCTTTTCTTTTATGGGGTTATTCTCTGTGTAGGCGGCCTTTCACAATTCGGTTACCTTGCCCACATTTCCCAGTTTCTCTACATTGGCTTAGGAGCAACCACAGCCAATGTCATTGTTGGTGTCCTTTCAGCTATTGTTGATAATATTCCGGTAATGTTTGCCGTACTGACCATGCAGCCCGATATGTCCCATGGGCAATGGCTTTTGGTTACCTTAACAGCGGGAGTTGGTGGCAGCCTTTTGTCAATTGGTTCTGCGGCAGGAGTTGCGCTTATGGGTGCAGCAAGAGGTGTCTATACATTCAATGCCCATTTAAAATGGACCCCGGTGATTGCCCTCGGCTATGCTGCGTCAATTTTCTGCCATCTTTTTATCAATGCCAAATTGATGTGAATATCAACTTAATGAATTACCATGGCTAACTCTTTCGACTGCCCTTCTCCCTTACCAATCACATGGGAAGAGTGCAGGCAAAGAGGCTGGACCGAACTCGACATTCTGCTCGTGACCGGCGATGCCTACATCGACCACCCTTCATTTGGTGTGGCTCTTATTGGGAGACTATTAGAAAGTCATGGGTTTAAAGTAGCTGTCCTCTCGCAGCCACGACATGATTCGGCTGTGGATTTTAAAGCATTTCCTGCTCCTAAACTTTTTTGCGGCATTACCGCCGGAAACCTTGACTCTATTGTTGCAAATTATAGCGGCAACGGCAAGGTTCGAGACACCGATGCATATTCTCCCAGCGGCAACCCATGGCGTGGGAAAGAACGATTAAAAACAAATAGAAGACGTCCGGATAGAGCGAGTCTTATCTATACCAGCCTCGCCCGTTCAGCATTCCCAAATGTTCCGATAGTCCTCGGCGGGATAGAAGCTTCACTCAGGCGATTCGTACATTACGATTTTAAGCAGGAAAAATTACGTTCTTCCTTTTTGACTGATGCAAAAGCAGATCTAATCGTCTATGGAATGGGTGAAAAAGCCATAGTAGAGATAGCAGAACGCTGTATTCAGAAGAGAATGCTTTCTGGTATTGCCGGGACCTGCCAAAGACTCACCGATAAGGAATTACGCGAGCAATTCCCTGAAGATTTCCCTGATACTCCAGCTGCAATAAAGAGTTCACAGAAATTTCTCATTTTACCTTCATTTGAACTCATTCAGGCACATAATCAGCATTTCCTTCTAGCGGAAATGGAAATTGACAAGCACTCGCGTGCCTATTCACCCAGGATTGTTCTTCAGCGGCAGCAAACTCACTGGGTGGTCCAGCATCCTGCACCGAAGCCTCTTTCACAAGTGGAGCTTGATGAACTGTATAACCTCTCCTATACTCGACGGCCACACCCTGAGAAACTGGATATTCCAGCTTACCGAATGATCAAGGATTCAGTAACAATCGTTCGAGGCTGTTCAGGAAACTGCTCTTTCTGCGCTATAACCAGGCATCAGGGCCCTGCTATCACTTCTCGCAGCAGGGGATCGATCGTCAAGGAATGCAAACGTATTTCTAAAATGAACGATTTCACCGGCACTATCAGTGATCTAGGCGGGCCAACTGCCAATCTTTTTGGTACGCACTGTGCAATAGGCTCATGCAAAAAACGTGATTGTCTTTACCCTAAGCCCTGTTCAAACCTTAAGATAAACGAAGATTTTTTTATTGAACTCCTCGACGACATTTCAGCTATTGATGGCATAAAGAAGCTGTTTATCTCTTCCGGCTTAAGAATGGAGTTACTTCTTCGTACGCCAAGACTGCTTAGAAGAATCCTTCAGTCTCATACCCCGGGATCATTGAAAATCGCACCGGAACATACCGATGATGAATTGCTCTGCCTTATGCATAAGGAGTCACATGTTCTTCTCAAAAAATTCATTTCGGAGTGCCGTAGAATTGGCAAAGAAATAGGCAAAAAGAACATTGAATTCACTCCATATGTCATCACTGCTCATCCAGGATCAACACCGAAGCATGCGGAAAACCTTGCACAGGATATGCAAAAGCTGGGACTACAGATAAGAAAATTTCAGGATTTTACGCCGACCCCCGGCACCCTCTCAACGGCTATGTATGTAACCGGCTTAAAACCTGGATCAAATGAACCGCTCGTTGTTCCAAGAAAACAATCGGATAGACAACAACAGCGAAGAATTTTAGAAAGATGCCTTCAGCGAAAACCAGTTTCGAAAAAACGACTTGGTGGCCCAAAGAAAAAATAGCCGCTTTTCAAGGTACTGGAATTAACAGTTCACGCAGATTTATTATTATAATAATTACCGTAATAATAGTGGCTTTTATCAACTAATCGGGTGGAAATAAAGTTTGTTTTATATCCGTTAAAGATTACACCGATGATTTTATCCTTACCTATATCTGCTATGAATTTTTCAACCAGTGCTCTGCTGGAGGTCCCTTGCCTGACGACAAGTACTACCCCATCAACAGCTTGAGACAAAACTTTCGACTCTGAGGCTACTTCAAGAGGAGGAGTGTCGAATATAACATACCTGTCGGGATAACGGTCTGACAGTTCCTCAACCAGATTGAGCATACGTGCCGACCCAAGAAGATCCGCGGGATTAACCGGTGGCAGACCACTAGCCAAAACAGACAATTTCATTGAAGAAGTTCTTCGGAGCAGTGAGGCAAGATCATCATTTCCTTGTAAATAATCAGCAAGGCCATTTTTAGATGAGATTCCAAAAAGTTTTGCAAGTGCTGGAGCACGAAGATCACAGTCAACCAGAAGGGCATGCTGATCCACCCCTTGAGCCAGTGCAATACCGAG